>JANPEL010000384.1:0-25560 GCA_031431925.1 Gemmatimonadota bacterium
GAACCGATAGCGTGTACAACCCGGTGCGGCCATCAGGGGCCAGTACCACATTCCCGGCTTGGTTCATCCGCTGCATGTCGAGAAACGTCATCGGCCGCTTGGCCTGGGCCGCGAGCGACGCCGTGACGGCCAAACCGGCAACCGAAACCGCCCGAATCCACCGCATCAGCGCTTCTCCTCGACCGGCGCCGGCACCACTGGATAGAGTCCGGCCTCCGCCAGCCGGAGATAGAACGGTTTCAACTTGGCGAGAAACCCATTGACCTCGACGACCGCCGCCGGGACGTCGGTAGCCAGGGAAGTCACCGCCTGCCGATTCGCCTCGCTGGGCTTCACATGGGCCCCGCCGACATCACCGCCAGTCATCGCCAGCCGGATCGGAAGGGCCCGGCGAAGCTCGGAGAAGTCCATACTGAACAGATCCTCGCCCGGGGTTCGGATCCCGAGTTTCCGCTTCAGACCACCCAGTTCCTTAGTCAGCGAATCCATCGTGGCCTGGATCGGCGCCGGGACCTTCGTGGAGTCCGGCATGCCCTTTCGAATCGAACCCAATTGGTCGTCGGCGTCTCGCACTGCATCGGAGGCGGCGGTCAGCGTCCGGTTCAGGCCGTGGAGCTGTTTCAGCGCGTCGAACCGGTCTTTCAAATCGACATCCGCAACGTGGATGTCTGGGTCGAGCCGAACCTGCACCGGGCTCGTGGCCGCCTCCTTGCCGTTGATGAAGAGCGCGGCGTTATAGGTGCCCGGAAGCACCATCGGCCCGTCCCGCCCACCCCCGAAGAACGAGGGCAAACCGGTGCCGGGCCGTTTGGAGGGTGGCAAGGGCTCGACCCGGAAATCCCAGACGACGGTATTGATGCCCGCCGCGGCCTTGGCTTTGACATCTTCGCCCTTGAGCTCCCGAACCGTCGCGCCGGCGCCATCCTTGATGACGATCCGAACGCTGTCGGCCTTGCTCCTGAGGTGGTAGGTGATCGGTGCTCCGACCGGCGGGTTCTCGCCCAAGAACCGCATGTCGCCTTCGAACTCCCGCATCCGGTCCTCCGCCCGGACCCGCTGGACCGCCGGCTCGACCTCGAACACATGCGCGTCCTTGGCGGCCGCCGCCGAGTATTGCTGGAATGGTGTCAGGTCATCGAGAATCCAGAGCGCCCGGCCGTGGGTCGCGAGGATCATGTCGTTGTCGCGCGGATGGAGGGTGATCTCGTACACCGGCACGGTCGGGACATTCGCCTTGACCCGGACCCACGAACGCCCCCGGTCGGTGGTGACGAACAGCCCGTTCTCCGCGCCAAGGTACAGGACATCGGGATTCTTGAGGTCTTCGGCAATGGTCCGCACCACGACCCCGGCCGGCAAATTCGCGGCGACCGACCGGAACGAGCCGCCGAAATCGGTACTGGCATAGACATACGTCCCGTAGTCACCGCTCCGGTGGCCATCGAACGTCACATAGACCGTCCCCTCGGCAAATTTCGAAGGCTCCACCTTGGACACATAGGCCCATTTCGGGGCATTGGGAATCTTGGACGTGGCATTGGTCCAGGCGGCCCCGTCGTCCCGCGACACCGACACCTGACCGTCATCGGAGCCGGTATAGAGCAGCCCCTTCTTGAGCCGCGACTCGGCAATCGTGAACAGCGTGCCGTACCCGGAGACACCGTCATTCTTCGCGATCTTGATGTCCCGGCCCTTGATCCCCATCAGATCGACCGTGTCCCGATCGAGCGCCAGCGTCAGATCGCCGCTGACGGCTTTCCACGAATGGCCCCGATCGGTCGACTTATAGAGTTTGTTGGCCCCCGCATAGAGCGTGGCCGGATCGTGGGACGAGAGCATGAACGGGGTGTCCCAGTTCCATCGGAGTGCCTTCTCGCCCGGGGCCGCCTCCGGGCGGATGCTCTTTCGTTCATTGGTGGTCCGGTCGGTGCGGACGATGTTGCCGTCCTGCGATTCGGCGTAGATGATTTTGTGGTTGGTCGGATCGATCAGCCCGACGAATCCGTCACCGCCCTGGGCTACGAACCAGTCGTCGTTGGCGCTCCCGTCCTTGGAGCGCACCTGGCTCGGCCCGCACCAGGTGTTGTTGTCCTGCAGCCCACCGCAGATGGTGTACGGGGTTTGCATGTCGAACCCGACATGATAGAACTGCCCGACTGGAATGTGCGGCAACCACATCCACTTGACACCTCGGTCATAGCTGATCCCGACTCCGCCGTCGCCGCCGATCATCAGGTGCTCCGGATCGGACGGGTTGATCCACATGGCGTGATAGTCGACGTGAATCTTCTCGTCGAGCGACCGGAAGGTCTTTCCGCCGTCGTCCGACACCAGCACGTTGAGACCAGGCACGTAGACCCGGAGATCGTTCTTCGGGTCGACCTTGATGACGCCGAAGTACATCGGCCGCGGGTTGGTCGAGCCCATCTTCCGCCAATTGGCCCCGGCGTCATCGCTCCGGTACACCCCGCCCTGGGTCGGATGCTCGATCCGGGCATAGACGATGTTCGGGTTGGCCCGGTAGACATCGAGCCCCGACCGGCCCAGCGACCCCTCCGGTAGCCCCTTGGTCAGCCTGGTCCAGGTCCGCCCAGCGTCGGCGGTCTTCCAGAGCGCCGAGTTGGGCCCGCCGCCATTCATGCCCCAACTGGTCCGGCGGCGCTGATAGGTGGCCGCGTACATCACCTTGTTGTTGGTGGGATCCATGACCAACTCGATCCCGCCGGCATCCGGCCCCGCGTCGAGGACCCGGGACCACGAAATCCCACCGTCGGTCGTCTTGTAGATGCCCCGTTCGCCCCCGGCTTTCCAGAGGTCGCCAAGCGCGGCCACGTAGACCACCTCGTGGTCGACCGGATCGACGAGGATCCGGGCAATCTGCTTCGACTCCCGTAGGCCCATGTGTTTCCACGACTTGCCGCCGTCGGTCGACTTGTAGATCCCATCGCCCCATGAGGAGCTTTGGCGGTTGTTCGCCTCGCCGGTGCCGACCCAGACCAAGTTGGCGTCGGCCGGAGCGATCGCGATGGCGCCCACCGACCCCGAACCGCCTTCATCGAACACCGGGGTAACGGTGATCCCGTTATTGGTCGTCTTCCACACCCCGCCCGTGGCCGCGGCGACGTAATAGGTCCGCGGATCGCGAGCCAAGACCGCGATGTCGTCGATCCGCCCACTCGGCGTGGCCGGCCCGATACTCCGAAACTTGAGACCGTCGAATTGGGCAGCGGCCGGCAAGGGCTGAACCAGCGCGAACAGCAAAAGGGCGTGGCGCAAGGGAAACTCCGGGGTAGGGATTATCTTTGGGGCATGAAAGTCAAAATCTTCAATAATCAGAGCCAAATGGTCGCCGCTGAGACCGAACCCGTCGTCAAGCCCGACACCCATTGGCGTGCCATGCTGAGCCCCGAGCAATACCAGATTGCCAGGGGCAAGGGAACCGAACGCCCCTTCTGCGGAACGCTCCTCGACAACAAACGCAAGGGATTCTACTCCTGCGTCTGTTGCGATCTCCCGCTATTCGCGTCCGACTCCAAATTCGACTCCGGGACCGGCTGGCCCAGCTTTTTCCAGCCAGTAGCCCCGGAGAACATCAAGACCGTCGCCGCCAAGAGACAGGGCATGGTCCGCACCGAAGTCCTCTGCGTTCGGTGCGACTGCCACCTGGGCCATGTCTTTACCGACGGACCGGCGCCGACCAAACTCCGCTACTGCGTCAACTCGGAGTCACTGGTCTTCACGGAGTTGCCGGGCCGGTAAACTTCTGGTACCAGCTCATCATGTAGAGCTGGGTCCGGATGAAGTTGGACGGCTTCGACGAGGTGCCGTGGTATTCACCGGAGAACCGGAGCAACTCAGTCGGCACGTTGAGTCGCTTGAGCGCCGTGTAGAATTCCTCCGACTGCGGCATCGGAGTCCGGAGATCGAGTTCGCCAGTCATCAGGAGCGTCGCCGTCTTGACGTTCTTGACGTACATGATCGGTGAGGTCTTGAGCCACGGCGTCGGATCTTCCCAGAACGGTTTGTCGTAGAAGTTGTCGATGAAAAGCGGAACATCGGTCTGTCCCGCCATGCTCATCCAGTTGGTGACCGGGCACCGAACCGCCGCGGCCGCGAACCGGGTGGTGTGCCCGATGACCCAGCTCGACAAGACGCCACCGCCGCTGCAGCCACCCACGTACATCCGGTTGGTGTCGATATACCCCCGGCCCACCACCGTATCGACCCCCGCCATCAAATCGTCATAGTCGACGCCGGGGTACTGCCGCTCGATGGCGTTCCCGAAGGCCGTACCGTAGCCGGTGCTGCCCCGCGGATTGGTGAACAGCACCACGTTGCCGTTGGCGGCGAAGTTCTGATACATGTAGCTGAACCCCACGCCGTACATCCCGTGGGGGCCGCCGTGAATTTCCATGACGAGCGGATACTTCCGGCTCTTGTTAAAATTCGGCGGCTTCACGATCCAGCCCTGGACCTTGGTACCGCTGGTCGAGGTATACCACACCTCTTCGACGTCGCCGAGCTTGATGTTTTGGAGGACATCGCCGTTGACGTCGGTAAGCTTGGTCACCTCGGCGGGCCGGGCCACCGCGAACCGAATGATGTCGCCCGGCTCCTTCGGCCCGCTCTTGGTACCGACGGCGATCCCGGTGTTCGAGATCGAGCTCACGTCGAGCATGTGGTTGCCCGTCGTCAGTTGCCGATAGCCGCCTTTGACCGACGCGAAGTAGGAGTTGGCGGTTCCCCGATCCTGAATCCCGAAGTACACCCCGCTGCCGTCCGGGGCCCAGTTGAGGTCGCTCACGTCGCGGTCCAGATCGCCGGAGGCCAGCCGCTGGTTGCCACCATCGATCCCCATGAAATAGAGCTCGGAGGTCTTGTAGCTCTTCCGGCTCGAGTCGGCCCCGGCAAACGCCACGGTCTTCCCGTCCGGCGACACCACGGGGTTGGCCCAACTGCCCGGCCTCGTCGTCAGGGTCCGAATCGTTCCGGTCGCCACGTCGACGAGGTGAATGCCTGAGTTTCGGTAATTCTTGTCGGCGTTGGCCTGCCGGTGACCGTCGAACAGGATGCCCTTGCTGTCCGGCGTCCAGCTATACCCGGCGCCGCCAACCAGTTGATCGAACCGGGATCCGACGTTGAACTCGCCCTTGGTGATCTGGCGCGGAGTCCCGCCGTCGGCGGGCACCACGAAGAGTTGGACGTAGGACAGGTCCATGAACCCGGCCCGGTCCTGACGGTAGTGGAGCTCAGTGACCCGCCGCGGAGCCGGGGTCCACTTGGCGCCCGCCGGCGCCGCCGGCATGCTGATGGCCCAGGGCCGCTCGAACTTGACGCCCATCGTGAAGGAGAGCCACTTCCCATCCGGTGACCACGCCAACGCCCCCGGTGCTTCCGTGAGCCGGGTGATCTGCGATACCGCCCCCTCTGCGTCCATCCAGCGAACGAAAATCTGCGGCTTCCCGTCAGCCTCCGCGATGTACGCGATCCGGGTCCCGTCCGGCGACCAGCGCGCCGAGCCGCCCTTCAGAAGGAAGCGCTGTTTCGTCCCGTCGGCCCCCATGATCCAGAGCGCGGAGTCGAATCGGTCCTCCATGACGTTGACCCAACGCCGGTTGTACACGATCTGGGTGCCGTCGGGCGAGATCTGCGGGTCGGCGACGTTCTCCCAGTTGAGAAAGTGCTGAACGGTGAGCAGGGTGTCGGAGGGCGTCTCCTGAGCGGAGGCGATGGGGGCGGCGAAGGCTACGAGCGAGACCACCCCGGCAACGGCGAGTCGAATGCGAATCATGGATTCTCCTAGAGGGCAGCGGCGAGACTGTATACAATATACTCCACCCTGACGGGTTCGTTACCCTCCACCGTTATCTTCGCGGTCTCTCATGAGTGAATTCAGCCAGCGGGTGCTCGCCGAAACGTTGGGGACCGCTGTCCTGCTGACGGCGGTCGTCGGATCCGGCATCATGGGCGAGCGGCTCGCCGGTGGCAACGATGCCATCGCGTTGCTGGCGAATTCCATTGCCACCGGGGCCACATTGGTCTGCCTCATTCTGGCGCTGGGGCCGGTTTCCGGGGCGCACTTCAATCCCGCAGTCACGGTCGTCGCCGCGGCGCACGGTGACCTCCCATGGCGCGAGGCGTGGCAATACATCTTGGGCCAGTTGATTGGAGCCGGGCTCGGTGTGGTCGTCGCCAATCTGATGTTCGGTCTGGATCCGGTATCGCTGTCCACCCACATCCGAACCGGGCCGCACCTCTGGCTCAGCGAGGCGATCGCCACGGCCGGCCTGCTGGCCGTCATCCTCCTGGTCGCTCGGCAGCGCGCCAACGCGGTTCCCATGGCCGTGGGTTGCTACATCACCGGAGCCTACTGGTTCACCTCATCGACTTCGTTCGCGAATCCGGCTGTCACCCTTGCCAGGACCATGACCGATACGTTCGCTGGAATCCGGCCGGATGACGTGGCCGGCTTCATCCTCGCCCAAACCGCTGCGGTCGCGATCGTCATCCTCGCCCGCCGTAGGCTCGACCGCCCATGACCGCCACCGTCCTGTTTGCCTGCGTCCACAATGCGGGTCGTTCCCAAATGGCCGCCGCCTGGCTCAATCACCTGGCCAACCCGGCCAAGGCCCGGGCGATTTCCGCCGGTACCGCTCCGGGCAAAGCCGTGCATCCCGAAACCATCACCATCATGCGCGAAGTCGGGATTGACCTCTCAGAGGCAACGCCGCAGTTTCTGTCTACCGAGCTCGCCGCAACCGCCGGATACTTGATTACCATGGGCTGCGGCGATGAGTGCCCGGTCGTACCAGGGGCCATCCGGGCCGACTGGCCCCTACCCGACCCCAAAGGCCAGGCCCTGGAAGCGGTCCGGGCCATTCGCGACGATATTCGGGGACGGGTCGCGGCGATGATCGCGGCCAACGGGTGGGCATAACCTTCCTCGAAGCACGGACCAACCTATGATGCGAGCGATATTGCTGGCGACGACCCTGCTTGGTGCCTCATCCTGTGCCAAGCCCGCCGGACCACCGGAAGCGGCCAAATCCATGTACCACGACAACACCGGACGAGACGACATCCTGACGGGCGGGGTCAAGATGATCCCGATCACGACGCCCAAGGGAACGTTCAAGGTCTGGACCAAACGGGTCGGCAACAACCCCACGATGAAGGTGCTGCTCCTGCACGGGGGCCCTGGCTTCACCCACGAGTACTTCGAAGCTTTCGACAGCTTCTTCCCGGGCGCCGAGATCGAGTACTACTACTACGATCAACTCGGTTCCTACTACAGCGACCAGCCGAACGAACCCGATCTCTGGGACCTGCCTCGGTTCGTCGAGGAAGTCGAGCAGGTTCGGGTCGCGCTCGGCCTCAACAAAGACAACTTCTATCTGTTGGGACAGTCGTGGGGCGGTCTCCTCGCGATCGAGTACGCCCTCAAGTACCAGCAGAACTTGAAGGGCCTGATCATCTCGAACATGATGTCGAGCATCCCGGCCTATGTCGAGTACGCCGAAAAGGTCCTGATGCCGGCTATGGACCCGAAGGTCCTCGCGGAGGTCAAGGCGATTGAAGCCAAGAAAGACTACGCGAACCCCCGGTACATGGAACTCCTCATTCCGAACCACTATCAGGAGCACATTCTCCGAATGCCGCCCGACCAGTGGCCCGACCCGGTGAACCGGGCGTTCAAGCACGTGAATCAGGCTGTCTACATTCCGATGCAGGGCCCAAGCGAGCTCGGCGCGAGCGGCAAGCTGGAGAAGTGGGACCGAAGCGCCGACCTCGGCCGGATCGCCGTGCCCACCTTGGTGATCGGCGCCATCCACGACTCGATGGACCCCAAGCACATGAAGTGGATGTCGGAGCAGTTCCCGAAAGGGCGGTATCTCGAATGTCCGAACGGGAGCCACATGGCGATGTACGACGACCAGCAAACGTACTTTCCGGGTCTGATCCAGTTCATCACCGACGTGAACGAAGGGAAACCCTGAGATGGCAATGATCCGAGGACTTCGGACCGTGTCGTATCCCGCCCCCGACCTCGCGAAGGGCAAGGCGTGGTACAGCAAAGTGCTCGGGCAAGAGCCCTACTTCGACGAGCCGTTCTACGTCGGCTACAACGTGGGCGGATTCGAATTGGGATTGGTGCCCGACGCCAAGCCGGGACCCGACGGGCCGATCGGGTTCTGGGCGGTGGACGACTGCGCCGCCGCCTTGCAGCGGCTCGTCGAGCTGGGCGCCCCGATCGTCGCGCCGGTCACGGACGTCGGCGGCGGCATCAAGGTCGCCACCGTGCTCGACCCCTTCGGCAACCCGTTCGGAATCATCGAGAATCCCCATTTCAACCCGACCGAGGTCCGGTAGCACCTCGGAGTTGGCCATGGAATACCCGTTCTATACCTGCGATGTGTTTACCGATGTCCGGTTCGGCGGCAATCAGCTCGCGGTTTTTCCTCGCGCCGCCGGCTTACGCGATGGCCAGATGCAGCAGATCGCCCGGGAATTCAACTTCGCGGAAACGGCATTCGTCCTGCCGCCCGAGTCGGGACACACCCGCCGAGTCCGGATCTTCACGCCGACCCGGGAAGTTCCCTTCGCGGGCCACCCGAATATCGGCACCGCCGCCATGCTCGCGGCGCACGGCGAGCTCGGCGCGGTCGGGGCCCGTCTCGACGTCGTGTTCGAGGAACTCGCGGGACTCGTGTCCGTCTCCATCGAACCCCGAGCCGACGGGCGGTTCTGGTGTGAGTTGGCGGCGCCGGAGCCCCTGACCCTCGGCCCGGCAGTGCCGGTGGCGGCGGTGGCCCGCGCGGCTTCACTCGCCGATGGCGACATCGTCACCACGACTCACGACCCCCGGGCCGGATCGGTGGGACTCGCCTTCCTGCTCGCGGAGGTTCGGAACCGCGCCGCCCTCGAGCGAGCCCGGCCGGACATCACGGCGCTCGACCGGCTGGCCGGCCCGGAGTTCGGGCAGCCGTATCTCCACCTGTATGCTCGAACCAGCGATGGGTTCGACCTCCGAACCCGACAATTCTCGTCCGGCGACCCGATGTTGGAGGATGCGGCCACTGGCAGCGCCAACGCGGCCTTGGCCGGCCTCCTGGCTCACTACCATCCGGACACGGACGGAACGTTTCGCTGGCGAATCGCGCAGGGCGTTGAGATGGGACGACCGAGCGTTTTGGAAGCGCGGGCGGACAAACGGGGGGGCCACGTCACCAACGTGTGGATCGCCGGCGAAACCGTGGCGATGACCACGGGTCTCTTCGCCCTCTAGCGGGCTAAGAGACCCCGGTCGACGGCGCTCTTAGGGTTTTTCGACCAGCTTCGGAACGGCCGGATAAAGCCCAGCCTCCGCCAGCCGTTGATAGAACGGCTTCAACTTGGTGACCAAAGCATTGACCTGGTCAATCGCCGCTGGCACCTCCGTCTTGAGTTCACCCCATTGCGCCAAATCCACATCGGTCGGCGGAACCGTGGTGCCGCCAATGCTTCCGACGATCCCGCTCAGCTTGAAGGTGATGACTTTGCGGAACTCCGAGAAATCGAACTCGGAATCGTCGCCCTCGTCCCGGATGAAGAATTTCTTCTTGATCGGCTCGAGTTCCTTGGTCAAGCTGTCGTAGGCGGCCCGGATGCCTGCCGGTACCACGGTGGTGTCGGCGAGCGCCGTCTTCATCCCGGTCAGTTGGGTATTGGCGGTCCGGGCCGCCGCCGCGGCTTCGGCTAACCGGGCCTCGAGCCGCTGGCCTTCCTTCAAGAGATCGAACCGGCGCTGGCGATCCGCGTCGGAGATCGTCACCTCGCGGTCGCCCTTGACTGAGAACGGCTGGGTGGCGACTTCCTTCCCGTTCACCACGAGCGCCGCCGTGAAATTGCCGGGAAGAACCCACGGGCCCCGCGTCCCGCGATTCCCCCCGCCGCCGCCGAAGAACCCGCGGGCGGCCGGTGCCGCGCCTTTGGGCGCCGGAATCGGTTCGATCCGGTAGTCCCAATGCACCACATTCATCCCGGCCGACTGACTCTCCTTGACGTCATCGCCCTTGAGCTCCCGAACCACGTTGCCGGCGCCATCCTTGATGACCACCCGGAGGCTGTCCGCCTTGGTCTTGAGCCAATAGCTAATCGGGGCGGCGAGCGGCGGGTTCGGCCCGATGTACTGCATGTCACCCATGCTGCCGTAGTACCGGAATCCTTGGGCCGTCTGTTGATACGCCGGCGCCATCGGATACAGGTACCCGTCGGCGGCCTGGGCCCGGCTCGCCTCCTGAAACGGCGTCAGATCATCGAGAATCCAAATCCCCCGCCCGTGGGTCGCGAGCAGCATCGCATTGTCGCGAGGATGGAGGGTAATCTCGTAGATCGGGACCGTGGGCAGATTGCCTCGGACCCTAGTCCAGGTTTTTCCGCGGTCGAGCGTCAGGTAGAGCCCGGTCTCGGTGCCAAGATAGAGAACGTCGGCGTTCTTCTGGTCTTCGGTGATCGTCCGGGCCACTTCGCCACGGGGCAAACTCCCAACGATCGACTTCCACGACGCCCCGAAGTCCTGGCTCGCATACACATAGCTGCCGTAGTCGCCGGTCCGGTGGGAATCGAAGGTGACGTAGACCGTGCCCTCGGCAAACCGCGAGGGCTCGACCCGCGAGACGTACGCCCATTTCGGGGCATTCGGGATCTTAGCCGTTAGGTTGGTCCAAGTCGCGCCGCCGTCACGGGTCACGTGCACTTGCCCGTCGTCGGAGCCCGTGTAGATCAGCCCGGCTTTGAGCCGCGACTCGGCCACGTTGAACAGGGTCCCGTATTGATCGACCCCATCGTTCTTGGCGATCTTGACGTCCTTGAGCTTGGCCCCCATCAGCATCAGGGTGTCGCGATCGACCGCCGTCGTCAGGTCGGCGGAAATGACGTGCCACGACTGGCCCCGGTCGGTGGAGCGGAACAGCCGGTTGCCCCCGATGTAGATCGTGGCCGGGTCGTGCGGCGAGATGATGAACGGGGTATCCCAGTTCCACCGGTACGGTTTCTCAGCCGCCCGCGCTTCCGGACGGATCCCCTTCTGCTCGCCGGTCACCTTGTCCATCCGGGAGAAATACCCCTCCTGCGACGACGTATAAATGATCCGGGCGTTGGTCGGGTCGATCAGATTGATGAAACCGTCGCCGCCGGGAATGGTCCACCAATCGGCATCGGTAATGCCCTCAGTGTGCCGAACCTGGCTCGGCCCGCACCACGATTGATTGTCCTGGAGTCCGCCGCAGACATTGTACGGGGTCTGCATGTCGTAGCTGACGTGATAGAACTGGGCCACCAACAGATGGGGAAACCACTGCCAGGTCCGGGCCTTGTCGCGGGTCACCGCCACGCCACCGTCGTTGCCAATCAACATGTGGTTCGAATTGTTCGGATCGATCCACATGGCGTGATGATCGACGTGAATCCGCTCGGCGCCGTCGAACCGAAAGGTCTTGCCGCCGTCGTCGGAGATGCCGAGCGGCGTTTCCGGCAGGTAGACCCGGAGATCATTCTTCGGATCGACCCGGATGATCCCGAAATACATCGGGCGGCCATTGTGTGAACCCATCTTCCGCCAGGTGCTCCCGGCATCGTCGGTGCGGTACACCCCACCCTGCTTCTCGTGCTCGACCCTGGCGTAGAGGATGTTGGGGTTGCTCCGATAAATATCGAGGCCGACTCGCCCGAGCGGCCCGGCTGGAAGACCGTTCGTCAGTTTGGTCCAGGTCCGGCCCGCGTCGGTCGTCTTCCAGATGGCGCTGTTCGGCCCGCCGCCGTTGAACCCGAAACTCGCCCTCCGGCGCTGGTAGGTGGCCGCGTAGATCACTTTGTGATTCGTCGGGTCCATGACCAACTCGGTCCCGCCGGCGTCGGGGCCCGCATCGAGCACCCGGCTCCAGGTCAGGCCGCCGTCGGTCGTCTTGTAGATGCCCCGCTCGCCTCCGGCCCGCCAGAGATCGCCGAGGGCCGCGACATAGACGACCTCGGGATCCGACGGATCGATTAAGATCCGGGAAATCTGGCGGGACTCGCGGAGCCCCATGTTCTTCCAGGTCTTCCCGCCATCGGCGGACTTGTAGACCCCGTCACCCCATGAACTGCTCTGCCGGTTGTTGCCCTCCCCGGTACCGATCCACACCAGGTTCGGATCGTCGGCCGCCATCGCCACATCACCGATCGAGGCGGTGGCCGCCGAATCAAACACCGGCGTCAGAGTGGTGCCGCCGTTGACCGTCTTCCAAAGACCGCCCGTTGCCGTGGCGATATAGAACACGTTGGGGTCTCGCTCCAACACGGCAAGGTCGTCGACTCGCCCGCTTGGCCCGGTGGGGCCGATGTTGCGGAATTTGAGTTTGTCGAAGGGACCGCCCTTCCAGGCGGTGTCGGGGGTCTGGGCGGCGAGCGCGAGGACGAGGAGCGTCGGATGTAGGAACACGGGCAAGGCCTGGAAGGTTTGAGCGAATAACCTAACCGATTGCAACCTTTTCGGCCCCGGCTCCGTCTATAGTTCTACCCCCAGTTACTGGTAGGAGATCCTATGGGCACCGACAGCTCCGTCATTCGGGGCACCCTCGACATGCTGGTCCTGAAAGTACTGTCCCTGGGGCCGATGCATGGCTGGGGAATCTCCGAATTGATCCAAGCCCGCTCCGCCGACGCCCTCCGGGTCGGCCAAGGGGCGCTCTACGCTTCGCTGTACCGGCTCACCCGGGAAGGATGGATCCGGTCGTCCTGGCGGGACACCGAGAACGGCCGGCGGGCCCGTTACTACACTCTGTCCCGCGCCGGCGAGCAACAACTCGCCACTGAGGCCGAGCACTGGCAACGGCTGGCGGCCGGAGTGACCCGGATCATGGCACTCGCGAATTAAGGATCCCCTGATGCGACACCTGCGCGACCTCTGGTACCGTCTGACGACATTGGTACGCCCTGGAACCACTGAGCGCGAGATGCGCGAGGAGTTCGCGTTCCACGTCGAGATGGAAGCCAAGAAACTCGAACGGGAAGGCATCCCGGCCGCCGAGGCGGCGCGGCGGGCCCGGATCCGGTTCGGCAACCGGACCGAGCACCAGCAGGCCGCCCGGGACAGCTGGGGCACCGCCCTGATCCGGGACCTCGGTGCCGACTTGTTCCACACGTTCCGCCAATTTCGCCGCCGGCCCGCCTTTTCCGCGCTCGGCATCGGCACGCTGGCGTTGGGCTTGGGCGCTACCATCGCGCTCGGCAGTGTGGTGCGGTCGGTGCTGCTCCGGCCGCTGCCGGTGACCGACGAGGCCGCTCTCCGGGTCTTCTGGTCCGACTACAATTGGCGCGGCGTCGAGTTCGACTTCCTGGCCGAACGGGCCCGGGTGTTCACGCTCGCCGCCTATTCGACCGACGCGGCCTTGCTCCGGACCGAAACCGGGAGCTCGGCCCTCCTCGCCGGCGTCGTGTCAGCCGGCCTGTTCGACGTGCTCGGCGCCCGGCCGGCGCTGGGCCGGACCTTCCGGAAGGGCGAGGACCGCCCGGGCGCTGAGCCCACAGTGGTCTTGAGCCACGGGATCTGGCAAACCGAGCTGGCCGGCGACCCCGCCGTGATCGGACGCCGGATCGTGCTCGACGGGCAGCCGGCTACGGTGATCGGGGTGATGCCGCGGGGGTTCTTTTTCCCGACGCCCGAACTCCGGATCTGGCGCCCACTCAACCTCGATCCCGCATCTGGCCACTATCAGGGCAACGGCTGGCTGGTGTTGATCGGCCGGGTGGCCGCCGGCACCTCGGAACCGCTGGTGGCCGGCGACATCGCCGCCATGGCCAAGGCGTTGGGCGAACGCTTCGAGTATCCCGCCGCGTGGGACAAGACCAAGGACGCCCACGCCAAGCCGCTTCGGACCTACCTGGTCGGGGAGCAGGGTCCCGGCCTCCTCCTGCTCCTCGGCGCCGGGCTGTTGATCCTGGTCATGGCCTGCGCCAACGTCGCCGCCCTGATCCTGGCCCGAACCACCGACCGGACTCAGGAAATCGCCCTCCGATCGGCGTTAGGCGCCGGCCGGACCCGGCTGGCCCGCCAGATCGTGACCGAATCGCTGACCTTGGCGCTGGTGGCCGGCCTTCTCGGCGCGATCGTGGCGGCACTCGGATTCCGGGTGTTGGTGGCGAGCCTCCCGCTGACCAACGGCATGGCCGAGACGGTGACCCTCGATTGGACCGCCTTCGCCTTGGGGTTGGCCCTGGCGACGGGCGTCGGCCTGGCGGTGTCCGCCGTCCCGGTTCGGAATCTGCTCCGGGGCGAGTTGCAGGGCCTCGGCTCGGAACGCGGCGTTCGGGGAATTGGTCACCACACGAGCCGGGTTCATGGCGTGCTGGTGACCGCGGAGGCGGCGGTTGCCGTGCTCCTGGTGGTCGGCGCCGGGCTGATGATCCGTTCGGTCGAGCGGCTCTATTCGTTGGACCTGGGCTTCGAGCCTCGCGGGGTGGCGGCCCTCGATCTCTTCGCGGGGAGTACCGATGTGACGCCGGCCACCCGGCGGCAGTTCTTCGCCGACCTCGTGGACCGGACGGCCGCCCTGCCCGGCGTCACCAGTGCCGCCTTGGTGTCGCGGTTGCCGATCCGCGACGGCGGATGGCAGGGCACGGTCGCGATCGAGGACAATCCCGACCTGCAGGGCAGCTCGGCGCCGAACAGCATGTTCCGGCCGGTCACCCCGGACTACTTCAAGACGCTGGGCATCGCCATCACCAAGGGCCGGGGCTTTACCGCCGCCGATCGCGAAGGCACCCCACCCGTCACGGTGATCAGTGAGTCGTTTGCCGCCAAGGCCTGGCCCGGATTGGATCCGATCGGCCGTAGGTTCGGGCACAGCTTCGGAGTCGGCGACAATCTGGTGACCGTCATCGGCGTCACCGAGGACATCAAGATCACCAGCATCACGGGGGTCAATCCGTTGGTGATGTATGTCCCGGTGGCCCAGCGGGCCGAGCCGCTCGTCGGGTCGGTCCTGGTCGTTGCCGCGGCCGGCGGCGCCGACGAAGCCGTCATCGCTCCGATCCGGCGGTTGGTCCGGGAACTCGAGCCTCGGATTGCCGTCGGCCGGGTGACCGACCTGGAAACCGTCGTGGCGACGGCGCTGGCCGAGCCGCTCCGGCTCCGGTTCTTCCTGACGCTCTTCGCGACGCTGGCCTTGGTGCTGGGCGTCGTCGGGGTCTACTCGGTGGTGTCGTACGCGGTGACTCGCCGGCGGAGCGAGTTCGGCGTGCGGATGGCGTTAGGCGCCGGGGCCGGGCAGGTCCTCCGGCAGGTGATCGGGCGGGGCCTGGTGCCGGTGGCGGTGGGAACCGGCATTGGGTTGGTCGTCGCCATCGGACTGGGCCGGGCGGCATCCGGGTTTCTCTATCAAGTCTCCCCTGCCGACCCGGTCAGCTTGGGCGTGGCGGTGGTGTCCTTGCTGGGCGCCGGGATCGCGGCATCAGTGATCCCGGCGTGGCGGGCGGCTCGGGTCAGCCCGGTCGAATCGTTGCGGTCGGAGTAGCCGCCCGCGGTGGGAGGCTCCTGAGTGACCCTCCGAGGGCGAAGGTATCGCCGCCCTGGTACCGTGAAGCCGGAGAACGTGCTGCTCACCGGCACGGGGGTCGCGATCGGAACGCCGGCCTACAATGGCGCCGGAACAGGCGACGCGCGAGTGGGCGGGGCATATCCCCGGTCCGAGGTCGAGCAATCCTGTCATTTCGGCGATAGTATTTGATTTATGGGGTGAACGGTCGATCGAGGAGAGGTGTAATCATGCGCCATTGGACTGGCCGGTCTCGCGGCTCGTTACAGTCGTTGCTCGTCGGACTCGCGGTGTCGGCCATCGGGTGCGGGAAGCCCGCTGCCGATGGGGCCCGCCCCCCCGATGGCGCCGGCACGCCCTCAAACGCGGCCCCGACCACGGAGCCGAGCGTCGTTGTCAACGCGGTCCCCTTGTCGGAGGAGTCGCTACAGCAGTTGGGGCAAATCTACCCGGTGTCGATCGAACCGGGTCGGTATTGGTACGATGCGGTGTCCGGGGCGTACGGTCGTGAGGGCCAGCCCATCGCCGGGCAGATGATTCCGGGCTTGGCGCTGGGCGGCCCCCTGGCGGCGAGCGCCTCCGGCGGTACGTCCGGTGTCTTCATCAACGGGCGCCAGGTCACCGGCGGCGAGAAGGCATTCATCGAACAGCTCTGTCAAACGCCGGTGTCGCCAGGCCGCTACTGGGTAATGGCCACGGGGGTGGGCGGATTCGAGGGCCAGGCGGCCTTCTTCAACCTGGCCCAGTGCCCAGGCGTACCCCAACGAGGCGGGGGCGGCGCCCGATCGATGTCGAGAACCTACTGTGATGCAAACGGGGCGTGCACCTCGACGGGCATTCTGGGAAGCATCACGACCGCCCCAAACTAAGCTCTCAGCCCAAGCGCAGGCTGATCAAGTGGAACTTCAAGTGGAACGCGAACGGGAACCACGCGAGGTAGAGCAGGGCCAGGTGGGCCAGGCGTTCCACACGCGTCTGTGGAGCGCTTCGACCGCATCGGCGCAGATCTATCAGATTCGGCGACCCGATTCGACCAGACCGGCTATCGAAGGATGTTCGCGCCCCGGTACCCCGTCCATTCTTTCTCGACGAGGGCCGCTTCGTCAACGGACCGCGGCTTGACGCCGACGACGATGCCGCCGTTCTCAATGTCGGTGGTGTAGACCTTGGCTCGGTCTTCAGGAATCCCCAAGCCGATCAGCGCACCGAGAACGCCGCCAGCCGCCGCACCGGCGCCGAGGCCGGCGAGGCCCGCCGCGAGCGGCCCGGCCAAGACGATGCCAAGCCCCGGAATCGCCAGGGTACCGGCGACCGCAAGCACGCCGGCGATGGCACCGACGGTTCCGCCGACGGTCGCCCCGGTCAGCCCACCGGCGGCCGCTTTCGTGCCGAGATCGGTGGTGACGCTGGTCTGGGTGAAGTGGCGTTTGCGGGTGTCGTCGGACATCATCACGTTGATGTCGTCCTTCGTGTACCCGCGGGTGATCAGCGAGTCGTAGGCCTTTTCGGCGCTGTCGCGGTCCCGAAAGGTGCCGGTCAGGAGTTCGCTGTGGGTGGTTTGTTCGTGGCTGGTCGTCATGAGATCAGGCTTTCGAATTGGACTCCGGGTGAATGGCCAGGGACGATACGCCGAAATCCGACAACAGACCCTGGCCGGAACGTCAGGTTCAGCTATCGGCGAAAACGGGTGTATCCCCAGCCACCGCCGCCAAGCAGCAGCACCACTAAGACCACGATCAGTAAGGTTGACATCGAGGCGTTCCTCCTTTCTCGGCCCGAGCAGCACGCTGCTCCCCCGTCGTCCCAAGCTATCCAATCCCGGCGGACGAACAATCGCTCGTAGGAGTGATCGAAGTCATTCCAATGGCCTCCAGATTGTCGCGCTGGCTACTAGGATGGAGACCGCACGCCATCGAACGAGGACTGTCGGTCGACGCCTTCGGAGGCTCTAGGGTGGGTTCCCGGTCGAGGTACTGGCGCAAGATCGCCTTGGCGTTCGGCTGCTCTTGAACCACCGACATGAGCCACCGAACCCGGTCGAGCCTAGCCGCCCCCGTCGCCCGGTTGCTCAACGCAAAGCCCTCCGGGAAGGTCTTCGAGGTGAAGCCGATCATCATCGAGTCGAGCCGCGTGATCCCGGGAATCGTGCCGGCCAGGTCGGCCTGCCGGACAATCTGGTAGCCGATCTCGAACCGTAGGTATCGGCCACCTCGTAGGGCGTAAACGTCCCCAGCTTTTCGATGGCCTGGACGCTCGCGTCGAACCCGTCGAGGTACGACTGGTACTCCTCATCCGGAAGAGGAAGGTGGCCCGCTGGTCCATCTATTCGACGATGACGTCGGGGCTCTCGGTCCCCGCTGCCGTGGGCGTCGGTGACGACGATCTCGCCCGCCCCCCGGCCTTGAGCCCGCGAATCGCCGCGGTGACGTCCGCGGACGCGGCGCGAGCAGTAACGCCAAGAACATGCGAGATCCTTTATTGAACCGTCACCAGTTCGAGGCTGAAAACCAACACGGCGTTCGGCGGAATCGGCCCGTTCCCATTGGCGCCGTACCCCTGCTCCGACGGAACGACCAGCAACCGCTTGCCCCCGACCTTCATCCCGGGTACCCCATCGTCCCAGCCTTGAATAACCCGCTTGTCGCCGATCCGAAACGAGTACGGCCTCCCATTGCTGGCGTCGAACTGGGTGCCGTCCGGCAGGGTACCGACATAGTTGAGCGACGCCGTCGTGCCGATCGTGGCCTCGGCACCGGTTCCGACCACCAAGTCCTTGTAATAGAGACCAGTCGCCGTCTTCGTCATGGTGGCGATGTCGACGCCCAGCGCCGGCGCAAAGGTGGTGCTCGGGATCACATCCGTGGCGGCAACTGGAGCGGCGGCAACAGCCGGCGAGGCCGCGGCAGCCGAATCGGCGGTGCCGGCGGCGTCGGGTTTGGCGCCACAGGCGGCGAGCATCACAAGCAGGACGGGGTAGATCGAGATCCGGCGCATCGAATGACCTGGGTGAAATGGTGAGGCCGAAAGATCGCGGCGCCACCCCGACCCGGCAACCGCGTGGCCGGCAGGTCGGTCCCCGATCTACCGCCCGGTCGGATCCCGGCGACCGGTCAGCAATCGAAGCAGCAGCCGCTCCGCTCGGGCCTCAAATCGGTCCTGCCAGTCCCGGTCCAGCCGCCATTCGGGGGCCTCATCCTCGCACGGTTCATCCTCGGGCTCCGTACCGGCCAGAAACACCTCCCGGGTGCCACACTCGCCGTCCCAATCGGAGGTGCCCCGGGCAACGTGCGCCGTCGCCACGCCGTCAGGCATCGGAAACGAACCGCTCTCGTCGTCAGGAGTGGCCTGGGCGAGAAACTCGGCCACGATCGGCAACGCCGCGGTGGCCCCGGTCATCCGAAGGCTCCGGCCGTCGTCGAACCCGACCCATACGCCGACGACGAGTGAGGATGAGTACGCGACGAACCAGGCATCACGCCAGTCATTCGAAGTGCCGGTCTTCCCGGCGATCGCACCGAAGCGGCCCCCAACATCGAGCGCCCGCCCGGTACCCCGCGTCACCACGCCCTC
The DNA here is from genome assembly GCA_031431925.1 of Gemmatimonadota bacterium. Classification (GTDB taxonomy): domain Bacteria; phylum Gemmatimonadota; class Gemmatimonadetes; order Gemmatimonadales; family GWC2-71-9; genus SHZU01. The sequence goes on from JANPEL010000384.1 coordinate 19,122, forward strand.
AAGGGCCGAGGTTACCAAATACGCCGCGGCCGGATCGACGACCCGGGTCACGGCCGGTTCGGGCGCCTCGACGGCGGATCCGCCTAACGGCCGGCGGGCCAGCACGGCGCGGGACGCCGCCAGGTCACCGCCGGTGGCGAACACGCCATAGGCCCGCACCAATTCCAGCAACGTGACCCCGGAGCTCCCGAGCGCAAGGCTCGGGACCGGATCGAGCGCACTGGCGATGCCGAGCCGCCGGGCGGCCTCGACGATCCGCTTCGGCCCGACGGCCAGACCGATCCGGACGAAGGGCACGTTGAGGGACTGCTCCATGGCCTGGCGCACGGTGACTTGGCCGCGGAACTCGTGATCGTAGTTGCTCGGTTCCCAGCGGCCGGCCGGCGTCTTGAGGCTCAAGGGCTCGTCGTCGACGACGGACGCCAAGGTGAAGGCGGGGCCCTGGTCGCCATGACGCTCCAGCGCCGCAAGCGCAACGACCGGCTTGAACGCACTGCCGGGCTGGCGCCGGGCCTCGGCGGCCCGGTTGAACTGTGAGGCGCCATACTCCCGCCCGCCAACCATCGCGAGGATATCACCGGTCCGCGGATCGATGGCAACCAGCGCCGCCTCGATACCACGGGCCTGGAACCGCGCCAACCCGGTGCGAACCGCGCGCTCCGCCGCGCGCTGCAATGTCACGTCGAGCGTGCTGTGGACGGCAACTCCACGGGCCGGCGTCCGCCCGGACAACTCGGCCACCGCGAAGTCGCGGAAATACCGGCTATCCAACGTCCGGCCGGGGTAGGTCCGAGCCGGAACTCGGATCCGGCTGGCCCGCTCCGCCGCCGCTCGGGTGATCCGGCCCTGCTCGGCCATCAACTGGAGCACCAGATTCCGACGGCGCCGGGCAGTCCAGGGGTGGCGAACCGGCGAATATCGGTTCGGGGCGCTGATCATCCCGGCCAGCAGGGCGGACTCCGCGGGACCGATCTTCCGGGCATCCTTCCCGAAGTAGTAGCGCGCCGCCGCCCCGACGCCATGGATTTGGTTGCCGCCGTCTTGGCCGAGATAGATCTCGTTGAGGTATGCCTCAAGCACCTCCGCCTTGCCGTATTGCGCTTCCAGGACCGACGCAAAGGCCGATTCGCGGATCTTCCGAAGCGGTGTCCGATCGGCCGACAGGAACAGATTCTTCGCGAGCTGCTGGGTGAGCGTACTTCCGCCTTGGGTAACGCGGCGGGCCTTGAGATTGGCCCACAGCGCCCCGCCGATTCGCCGGAAATCGAGGCCGTCATGCTCGTAGAACCGTTGGTCCTCCACCGCGAGCACGGCCTGAATGAGATGATCTGGAAGGTCTTCGACCCGGAGCGGGATCCTCTGCTCGGCCAACCGATCATCGATCGTGCCGACCAGCACTGCCGGTATCCGGCTGCCGTCGCCACCCCAGGGCACGGCACGGGAGTAGACCCCGCTCGGCATCCGGCCCTCGGGACTCGTCAGTTCGGCGCGAAACGCCGCCTCTCCCGCGATGCCGAGAACTCCCGCAGCCGTCCCCAACACCATGACCTGGCCGATCCGCCGGGCCGGAATTCGGGCCCGAAGCGAGCTGATGGTCGCCTGCAACCGGGACGAGAAGGCCTGCCAGGACACGGGGCGCTCCGGGAAAGGGGTTGGGTTACCTGACTTGGACGCATGAAACGGGCAAAGGGTTTCAGGCTGGAACGAGATCGATCTCGGCGCTCGGCACTCGGCAACTCGGCGCTCGGCGGGGGGTGGCTCCGGCGGGAGGGGTTGGGTTAGGGTATGGGGGTGCGAGGTTTCGGGCTTTCCTTCCTAGGAGGTGTTCCGTGGCTGCTTCGGTTTCTCGTCGTCAGGTCGTTGGGGTGATGGCGTTATCGGCGTTGGCGGGCCAGCGGGTCGAGGCCCAGCAACCTCACATGCAGGCGGCGAAGGACAAGCTGCAGGAGGCCTTGCAACATCTCGAGCAGGCGTCGAGCGACAAGGGCGGGCACCGGGTTGCCGCGATCAAGGCGGCCAAGGATGCTCTCGATCACGTCGAGAAGGGCATCCGGTTCGACCGGCGGAACTAGCGGCTAGTTCCGGTCGGGAAAGACCGCATTCGGGAGCCGGGTCATGCCGCGCTCCCGTTTTTGTTTGGCCACCATCTTCGCCACGTCGTCGAGCAGTCGTTTGGCGTCGTAGACGATGCCGTCTTTGATGGTGTACTTGATGCCGCCCACCCGTTCGACCTTGCCGGTCTTATCGTTCAACCGGACGAACCCGGAGCCGTAAAGCACCTTGAGGTTGGCGATCGGGTTCTCGGGGACCACGACGAGATCCGCGAGCATTCCGGGACGGATGACCCCAAAATCCGGGGCCCGGCCAAGCGGGCGCGTCAAGGTTTCCGCGGCGTGCAGCGTGGCCGCCCGGATCACTTCGAGGGGATGGAACCCGGCCTCCTGCAATAGCTCCATTTCCTGAATCGTCGAGAAACCGTACGTGTTGTAGATGAATCCCGCGTCCGAACTCGCCGTCACCCGCCCGCCGAGGTTCTTGTAGTCGTTGAGCAACTCGAACCACACCCGGTAGAAGTTCCGCCACGCCACCTCGTCCCAGGTGGTCCAATTGTAGAAGTAGGCGCCGTGGTTGACGCGGTTCGGAGTATAGAAATCCCAGAGCGATGGCAGCGTATAGGTCTCGTGCCAATCGGCGTTCCGCCGGGCCATCAGGTCGCGGCCCGAGAGGTAGGCGGTCATCGTGGGGTCGAGGGTCACGTCGTGGGCTTTGAGGGTGTTGAGCAGGGCCCACCATTTTTCGCCTTTGGGCTTGACCAAGCTCCACTGCCTGGCCACCTGCCCGAAACGCCATTGCTCGTCGTTGTAGTTGTAGCCCTCGGGATACGGCTGGACGTCGGCGTTCTCGTACATCGCTTCGAACAAACCGTAGAAGTGGGTCAGGGTGCCAAGCCCCAGCTTGGCGGCGTCGGCGGCGTTGACCTGGTTGACGCCGGTCTGGGCCAAGTGGGCCACGGTACCCAGGCCGTTCTTGGCCGCCTCATCGGTGAGGGCGCCGAAAATCTCCGGCCGGTAGGAGGTCAGTTTGAACCCGTCGACTCCGCGCTGCTTGGCCTCCCGGACCCACGCCCGCGCCTCGTCGGCGGTCTGGAACGCCGATGAAAAATCCCAAACGCCTTTGGGGACTTCATAGAGCCACATCCGCGGGGCGGTAATTTCGTTCTTGGCGCTCCGGGCTTTCTCACTGAGTTCCCAGGCATCTGGCCCGAACGGCACGCCTCGGCCGCTGGTGATCCCGTGGGCCATCCACAGCTTGTAGGCATATTCAGCCTCGGGCGCCTTGGTCCCGTCTTCGATGTGAAGGTGGAGATCGACGAGGCCCGGCATGACAAACATGCCCTGCACATCGATCTCCTTGGTGGCTCCCGTGGGCCGGCCCTTGGGATCGATCGGCACATTCGGAAATCCAACGTCGACAACCTGGGTGATCCGGTTCTTCTCGATCACGATATCGACCGGACCCCGCATCGGGCCACCGGTTCCGTCAATCAGATTGGCGCCGCGGAGGATCAGTTTGGCCCATGGCCCCTCACCTTCGGCCCGGGGAGGCGCCGGTTTGGACGGTGGCTGAGCGAGGAGCGTTGCGGGCGCGGCAAGCGCCAAGGCGAGAACGAGCGCAGTGGGTAACATGGCTTCAAACTACGATGCGACACCCCACTTGGGGAGGGCCCCGCGACACCGTATTCTTCCACCTCACCAAGGAGATGTGCCATGGCACCGAAAACGATGTTGATTCTCGGCGGGACCGGATTCATCGGCCCGAACACCGTCAACTACGCCGTGGCTCGCGGACACCGCGTCACGATCCTGACCCGCGGGCGGAGTCAGACGAAAGTCGCCGACGTCGAGCACCTGATCGGCGACCGGGACAACGATCTGAGCGCCTTGGCCAAACGGAAATGGGACGTGGTGCTCGACAACAACGCCCGGGATTACCGCTGGGTGGACCGGAGCCTCAAGGCGCTCAAAGACTCGACCGGCCACTACCTCTTCGTCTCGTCGATCTCGGCGTACAAGACGGATTCGATGGGATACCAGTTCAAGGACCGGGTGTTGCCCAAACCGATCATCGATGAAGATTCGGAGCGATTTACCCCACCGGCCACCTGGAAAGAGGGCGACACCGCCCCCTACGGCTTGACCAAGGCGTTATCCGAAAATCTCTGCCACGCCGCTTTTCCGGGACGAACCACGGTCGTTCGGCCGGGTTTGATCGTCGGCCCGACCGATCCGACCGATCGGTTCACCTATTGGCCGGTGCGGATCGACGAAGGCGGCGAGGTGCTCGCCCCCGGCAATCCCAACCACGCGGCCCAAGTCATCGACCAGCGCGACTTGACCGAGTGGATCGTCCGCCTGGCCGAGAACGGGACGATGGGCAACTTCAACGCCACCGGCCCAACCGGCCGGATGTCGATCGCCGAAATGCTCTACGGAATCCGAGCCACCACCGCAACGCCGGTGAACTTCACGTGGGTCCCGGAGACGTTTCTCGAGGAGCAGAAGGTGGCCCCGTGGAGCGACCTGCCCGCCTGGTCTCCCGGTGAACCCCTGATGTACGTCAACGTGTCGCGGGCGGTAGCCGCGGGCCTCACCTTCCGCCCCTTGGCCGTCACGGTCCGCGACACCCTGGAATGGGACAAAACCCGCCCAGCCGCCGAACGTGCCAAACGAGCCGCCGGGATGACCCGCGCCCGGGAGCGCGAAGTCCTCGCCGCCTGGCACCAAGGCGGCCGATAGCCCCCGCTACGGCCGAGTGCCGAGTGCCGAGCGCCGAGCGCCGAGCGCCGAGCCCCCAAACCCGTGGAGCATCGTCGGCATCGAGCCAGGTCCCGAGAATCCGGTCAGGGCCAATCCACGTTGGTTCGAAACCGACCGGCAGTTCAACGGTGGTGAGCCACCCGCCCTCTCGGTCGAACACGGTCCATCGTCCCGGGCGGGTTCGGTGGTCGGGGCCGAGGTAGTCCCGGAACCAGAGTTCGCCGTCGGCCCCGGGCAACACCCGGTCGTAGGCCGGTTTCGTCTTGGGAACCGGCGTCGTGGCGAGGAACTTTCGATACCGGGCCCGGGCCTCTTCGTTAGGCAGGCCGGCCCGCTCCAAATCGGCGCCAAGATCGGCCGCGGTAACCGGCTCCGGCGCATGAGCCCGCCGGATCCGGCTGATCATCCGCCCTGAGGGCGAGTAGACGTCGAACTCATAGCGGTCCGAGGGCGCCACGACGACCAGGCTGTCCACCGCCACGAATCGCGACGAGCGGCCAAACGGCACCGCGGCGATGTTCACCGAAATCACCTGGCCGTTCTGGGTTTCGATCTGGAGCACGGCTTCCGAGCCAGGGAATCGGCCCACTGCCGTGACCGAACCATCCGCGGCCACGACCCGGAGGTCGACCGAGTCGCGAACCAGGCCGGACGTGGTGGGTTCCCGGCCCGACCGCGCCGGACTGACCAGGATTCTCCCGCCGGGCAACACCCCGACCACGGTGTTCGCCAGGTTCCCTTGCCCGAGGTCGATCATAGCGCTTCGGACGATTTCGCCGGTTGGCGCAATGACCGAGAGGCGACGAGTGCTCCGGTCAAACACCAGTAAGGAATCGCCGGTGCCGACCGAGAGCGAGGCAATCTGCTCGAATTCCCCCGGTCCGGACCCCTTCCGCCCGACGGTGTTGAGCCGCGCGCCCTTGGCGTCGTAGAACCGAACTTCGCTGGTGCCTTGATTGGCAACCACGATCCGGCCATCCCGAAGCTCGACGGCGATGACGGTACCGCTGAACTCATCCGCCGGGTCGCCACTCCCCCCAAGGTCGAGCTCGGGAACGGAGTCGACCCGGTACCACCCCGGCGACCGCGCCGCGGCCGACGTAACCAGGGCAATCCCGGCACTGTCCCGCCGGACCGTGGTCGCACCCGACGGCGGGGGAGCCTCCTGGCACGCAAACAACCCAGCCAGGCCGACACTCAGCAACCAGAGCGTTTTCATACCGGATGGTACGATACCCCCCGGGCCCGGGTCAACACGGCTCTTGAGGCGGGTACACCCCGGCCCGCCGGGTGGCCACGGCCGAAGGGCTCAATCCGGGTACCCCGGGGGCCTGCCGCTGGCGCTCCCCGCGGGAACGAGGCATCTTTATGGTTGTGCCTTCCCTCCACCAGTGACCCGGACATCGATGGCGGAAATCCGCCGCCCTCGGGGCTGGCTCAAACACCTCGCACCGCTCGACGTCCTCACCATGGTTTACGTGGTGAGTTCGTTTCTGATCGTCACGGTTCAAGCCGCCGGCGCCCACAGCCTGCGGCTTTCGGGCATGATGTTCGGGTCGCTCGTGCTTGCCCACGTCCTGCTGCTCGTGCTGGTGATGTTGGCGGCCGAGGCCCGGCACCGC
>JANPEL010000385.1:0-3613 GCA_031431925.1 Gemmatimonadota bacterium
GATGTTGGAGACCGAGAGCACTCCCATCGACTTGAGCCGCTCCAGCACGGTCCGCATGTCCTTCAGCGGATCGTTGGCGTTGAGACACGCGCAGACGAACGCATCTCCTTTCAGCGCGGGCAGGATATCCTGCTCCGTGTAGGCCAGGGTCTGGGCATTCGAGTCGAGGATCGGCCACATCATCGACATGGTGCCCATCCCGTTGGCTCGCAGCCGGGCCCCGGAAAAGGTATTGATGCAGTCGACGCCGGCCCGCTCCAACAGCTTGGCCACGAGGCCACTGCCGGCGCTGGCGATGAAGATCGGATCGCGGGCGGCCAGCTTGGCCTGGAGCTTCCGGAGGATCGCGTCTCGCGAGGTACGGGGGACAATCATGGCGTCGAGAGCTCTACTTCACCACGCGCATTACGCCGTGCATGGTCTGTCGGTGGCCGGGAAAAGTGCAGAGGATGTCGTAATCCCCCGGCGCGCTGGGCGCGCGAAACTCAAGGACCTGGGACTTCTGGTGGTTCAGCAGATCGCTGGCCGCCAAGATCTTGTCGGTCTTGGGGACGAACCGCCGGGCAAAGCCGTCCGCTCCAAGCCGGTCCGCCGCCGCGCCGATCTCTGTGGCTGAGCCCGGGGTCCCGATGATCAGGTTGTGGGGCGTGTAGTCGTCGTTCACAAAGCGGACTTTGACCGGTTTCCCGGCGGTGACGGTAAACGTTTCCACATCGTAGCGCATTGCCTCGACCACAGTCCGGACCACGATGGCGCCGTCATTGGCGGCATCGGTCCTGGGCGACTTTTCACCGGCGGATGGCTTGTCGGTGTTGGGCGCCGCGCCGACCGCGACCGGCCGCGCCGCGCTGTGCTCCCACATCCGTTCCACCCGCCGCGCCGCGATCCTGGCATGGGGCACCGGCGAGTTCAGGACCAGGTCGAGCAGGTTCCGGTTCATGACGTTGTGCTGCTGGTGAACCCAGAGGGCCTCGAGCAGGTGATGGGCATCGGCCTCGCTCGCGGGGTCGAACCGTTTCATCCACTCGTGGGTCGCGGCGATCACCGCGGCGGTGGGGCGCTCCGACAGCTCAACCCGGGCCCGATGCCGGATCCCGTTGATCGGGTGCTCCAGGGCCGCGAGGAGGGCCGGGATGGGCTGTCCGTCGATGGCCACGGGCTCGGAGAGGGGCCGCCCCGGCACGGTGATCCGGTAGATCCGGCCGTGGGCGTGATCGCGAGCCGGATCGCGAATGTTGTGTTGCATGTGTCCGATGATGGCGTCGGACCAATCCGCGACGTACAACCCGCCGTCGTCGCCAATCTCGAAGTCGGTGGGCCGGAAGTTGGGATCAGACGAGACCAGGAGATCGTCCGTCTCGGTGCCGTGCGCATCGCCGGTGGCTTGATTGAACGAGAGGGAATACTGCTTGATGCCGAGGAAGGCGATCACGTTCAGGATCAGGAAATTGCCCTGGTTCTTGGCGGGGAAGTGCCCGCTGGAGAGAATGCCGCTGGACGGGACCGGCCGCACGGTGTGTTTCAGCAGGCCGCGCATCTCGAAGGTCCCGTCCGGTTTGTCCTTGACCTGGTAGGCGGTGCCGCCGGTTGCGTCCGTCGCGTAGTGGTAACCCCAGTAATCGAAGCTGATGCCGTGGGGGTTGGGGCTGTTCTCCGCGTGGAAGCTGAACTCGTGGGTCCGCGGGTTGAAGCGGTACATCGCGGACTTGTCGGACTGCTTGTTGGTAGCCCAGGGCGTTTCCACGTTGGAGATGCTGAAAATTCCCTCTTGGTAGTAGAGGAAACCGTCCGGCCCGTAGACGAAGTTGTTGGCGGCATGGTGGGTATCCGCCGAGCCGAACGCGCCGGCAATCCGGAACCGGACGTCGGCCACATCGTCGCCGTCGGTGTCCTTGAGGAAGAGGAAATCCGGTTGGGACGCGACGATCACGCCGCCGTTCCAGAACTCGAAGCCGGTCGGGTTCTGGACGTACGCAAAGGTAATCGCCGTATCGGCCACGCCATCGCGGTTGTCGTCCGGGAGAATCAGCAGCCGGTCGTTCATCTTCCCCGACGGCTCCCACTTCGGGTAGGTACCCCAGGTCGCCGCCCAGAGGCGGCCGCGGGTATCGACGCCGAGCTGGACGGGATTGACCAACTCGGGAAACCGCTCCTCGGAGGCAAACAGGTTGGCCCGCATCCCCCGCTCGAGCCGCATCTTCTGGATCGCGGCCTCGCCGCCCAGATAGTCGAGCGTCCCCGTGACGCTCACGCCACCCTGGAGTTGCGGCTCGGCGAGGTTGGAGACCACCTTGACCGGCGGGGGCAGGTTGGAGTCGTCGGGCGCCACGGACTCACCCCGCGCGGCGGCCCAGATCACCACATCCCGGTTGGCGGTCAGGTGGTCGAACTGGATCAGTTCGTTCTGGAGCACGTCGTAATTGGTTTGCCCGCCGACGAACGCAAGGGTGGAACGCGATCCCCAGACGTCGTTGCCATCGGTGGCCCGGAACCGGTTGAACCAGTGCAGGTTCTTGTCGAGAACGGCGGTGCGGACCGCCTCGACCCGGGCCGCATCCGTACTCGGTGACGACCCCAACAGCCCCCGGACAATGACCTCGGCGATCCGGCGGTTCCCCTCGTGGTTGAGGTGCACACCGTTGAGCGTCAGCGGCGCCGCGGACTCCGCGTACAGTCGCTCCGAGGGACCGAACAGATCCAGGTACCCGACGCCCTTCTGCCGCGCCACCGAATCCATCGCCCGGGTGTACCTCGCCAGGCGGGCATTGTTGGCGGAACCGTCGGGGAGGTTCGGATCGTCGAGGTTCTCGTGGGCAATGGGCGAGAACAGCACGATCCGGGGCGCGCCGCGACCGGAGTAGTTCTGGGCCCGGGTGTGATCGATCCAGGTGGCGAGCGCGGTGGCGAACCCCGCCGGGTCGTCGTCGTAAGACTCGTTGTAGCCGAACATGGCAAACACCACATCCGCTTTCGAAAGACCGAGGTAGTCGTCCGGGGACGGCAACCCCTTGGTCCGGGGGCGGTGATCGATCCGGTCACCGGTGAATCCCTGGTCACGGATCACCAGCTGCAGCGCCGGGCGGGCCACCTGCAGGTAGGTCTCCAGCCATCCGTCGTGTTGCATCCGTTCGGCCAGGGCATTGCCGATGATCACGATGTGATCGCCCTTCGCCAGCTCCAGCTTGGGGCTCGTACACGCCGCCGTCAGCGCCAGCGCCAGCGGTGCGAATCGGATCAATGGGGGCGATCGGAACGTCATTGAGGTGTGGCTTTCCGCGTCGGGTGGTCTGGCGCCATGATGGGGGTATCCCAGCCCGCGAGATCGGCGGGACGGACGCCGCGGCGATAGCCGTCGAAGCTGAAGGTCACCGGGTGGTACGGACCCACGAACGAGACGTCGAGGTCGGGCCTGATGGCCTCCTCCATACCGAGGGCCCACAGGGTGGCGTTGACCACCATCCGGCGGAAGCCGGGATTGAGCAAGTCTTCGGAGGCCCCATGGGTGGAGGTGAATACCCGGCCCCGCTGTCCGTCGGCCCCCTGATAGGTCCGGGTCCACACCACCGGCAACCGCTCCTTGGCCGAGTCGGGTGGCGCGGTGGATTCCATGCCA
>JANPEL010000386.1:0-3687 GCA_031431925.1 Gemmatimonadota bacterium
GCTCCTTGGATCCGGCCTGACCGGCTTGCCGGCCCGAGTGGGACAGGGCTTCACGGCCCATCCGGCGCTGATCCTGGTCGGCGAGCATGCCCAACCGGTCGGGAACGACGTCGGACACCCCAAAAGTTTCTACCTCGACCGGGCCGAGGACGACGGGTTCGTGCTCGAGACCTGCATGTACTTCCCGTTCGTCACCGCGAAGAACATGACCGGTTTTGGCGCGGAGCACGGGGCCATGCTCAGGGCGTTTTCGCGGTTGCAGATGATCTTGGTGCTGGCGTGCGATCATGCCACGGCCGACAATCGAATCGCGATCGACCGTGAGGGCCGGCCCGTCGTGCATTACCGTTTTACCGACCGGGTCATCGAGTCACTCGCCCGCGCCACCCGGATGGCCGCCACGATCTTCTTCGGAGCCGGGGCCATCAGGGTCCATGCCCCGCTGGCCAACCCGCCCTTCATCGAGCGGGCCAACGCGGGCATGGTGGACCGGCTGATCGGGCCGGAGCATTTTCTTCCCGGGGTCACGTCGGTTTCCTCAGCGCATTTGATGGGCGGGGCGGGTATGGGATCGTCGGCGGCCAACTCGGTGACCGATTCATGGGGACGGGTGCACGGGCGACCGTGGCTCCGGGTGGCCGATGCGAGCCTGTTCCCGGATTCGCTCGAAATCAATCCGTACCTGACGATCATGGCGCTCGCCGACCGAGTGGCCGACGGCATCCTGTCCGACCTAGGCACCGGCGTCCCCGGATGACGACGATCGGTGGCGCCGCCCTGGTGGTCCGGGCGCTCGAGGATGAAGGGATCCGGTTTGCCTTCGGAATCCCCGGCACGCACAACATCGAACTGTACGATGCCTTGGCCACCTCGGAGAAGGTCCGGACCGTCCTGATCACCGACGAGCAGAGCGCCGGCTTCATGGCCGACGCGGTCTGGCGCGCCAACCGGGAGCTTGCGTGCGTCAACGTGGTGCCGGGCGCGGGGCTCACGCATGCGTTGTCGGGCATCGCCGAGGCCTATCTCGACGGCATGCCGCTGCTGGTGTTGGGATGCGGCATCCGGCGAGACAGTCCGTTCGGTTACCAGCTGCACGATGTCGACCAGCTCGCCATTGCGGCGCCGGTGTGCAAAGCCACTTTTCGTCCGGCCGCCGGCAGCGACCTCTATCAGACGATCCGAAACGCCTGCGCTATTGCTCGGGCCGGAACGCCGGGTCCGGTGATGGTCGAGGTGCCGGTCGACCAATATCTGTTCCAGCACAGCGTCGGACCGCTCAGCGCCCCCCAGCCGATCCCGGCCCCGGTGGCCGATCCCGCCCTCCTGGCGCAGGCGGTGTCCCTCCTCACGGCGTCGGGGGCCCGCCCGCTCCTATATGTAGGATGGGGCGCCGCCACCGCGGGCGCTGATCTGATCCGGCTCGCCGAGGCGCTCGGCGCCCCGGTCGCGACTACCATCACCGGGAAAGGCGTGTTCCCGGAGTCCCACCCGCTGTTCCTCTGGAACGGGTTCGGAGACGCCGCGCCGCCATTTGTTCGCGCCGTAGCCGACGATTGCACGGTGACCCTGGCGATCGGATGCCGGTTTAGCGAAGTGGGCACCGGGAGCTATTCCTGTGTCCCAAAGGGTCCGCTGATCCACGCCGATATCAACCGCGAGGTGATCGGGCGGAACTTCCCGGCCGCCATCGCACTCGAGGGCGACGCGGCCGCTATCATCCGCGCCCTGCTCGATGGCGTTGGCGGGCAACCGGTCCCCGATATCCGCAAGCTCGCCGAGAAGATCCGGCTTGGGCACGCCCGAGTCATTCAAGGTCGACTCGACGCCGCGAGCCGGGACCGAGTCACCCCGGCGGCGTTGTTCGATGGCCTGGCCCGAACCTTCGGGGCCGACACCATTTACACGACCGACAGCGGCAACGGGACCTTCCTCGCCATGGAGTGCCTGAAGCTCGACCGGCCCGGTCAGCTTCTGGCACCGGTCGACTATTCGTGCATGGGGTACGCGGTGCCCGCCGCCATCGGGGCCAAACTGGCTCGGCCGGAGGTGTCGGTCATCGCCTTGCCGGGCGACGGCGCGTTGTTGATGACGGGGCTCGAGTTGCTCACGGCCGCGAGCCAAGGCGTTGCGATCGCGGTGTTCGTGCTCCGGGACCGGGAGCTGGCCCAGATCGCTCAGTTCCAACGAACGGCGTTCAACCGCAAAGCCGCGAGCATCCTCCCGGAATACGATGTGGCGAGCTTGGCCGAGGCGGTGGGAATCGAGTGGTTGCGCCTCGACCGGGATACCGAGATCGACGAGGTGTTGGCATACGCGAAGCAGGTGACGGCCGCGGGCCGTCCGATCGTGGTGGACGTCGCGATCGACTACAGCGAGGCGACCTATTTTACCAAGGGCGTGGTTCGGACCAACCTGGGCCGGCTCCCGTTCCGCGACCGGCTTCGCTTCATCGGCCGGGCGGTCCTGCGTCGGATGAGCTCTAACTGATTCGCGTTATTGAGGATAGTTCCGGATAATTTGCTCTGGTGCTCGGGGCGTCCAGGTGCGATGGTGTGCGGAAAGGAGCCGCGCCCATGTCGCCTAAGTCTGTATTACTGCAAACTGTCCATGATAAGGCCCGGTTTCGGCGACTTAGCCCGCGCACCGAGCAAGTTTACCGGAGCTGGATCCTTCGGTTCATCCGCCATCATGGCACTCGGCATCCTCGTGACCTGGGCGAAGTCGAGGTCGCCGCCTTCCTGACCCATTTGGCGTCCGAGCGGAAAGTCTCGGCGTCGACCCAGACCCAGGCCCTTTGCGCTCTCCTGTTTCTTTACTCAACAGTACTCGGCCGGCCCCTTGGTCGGTTGGGCGAGATGCGGTGGGCCCAGTCCCGGGCTCGGATGCCGGTTGTTCTGAGCGCGGCCGAAGTGACCGCGGTGATGAATCAGTTGGATGGGGTGTACTGGTTGGTGGCCATGTTGCTCTACGGGAGCGGCCTTCGGTTGATGGAGTGCCTGACCCTTCGGGTCAAGGATCTTGATCTGGCCCGCGGTGAGATCCGCCTCCGGACGACCAAGGGCGGCGGAGCCAGAGTCACGATGCTCCCTAAGTCATTGGTGCCAAAACTCAAACAGCACCTGGAGGAGGTGCGCCGGATTCACCGGCGTGACCTGGACGCTGGAGCCGGCGAGGTCATGCTGCCCGGGGCCCTGGCGCGCAAGTATCCGAGAGCCGGGCGGGAGTGGGCCTGGCAGTGGATTTTCCCGGCGGCGAGTTGTTACGCCGATCGGGAGACCGGAGTGGTTCGCCGCCATCATCTCCACGAAAGCACCGTCCAGCGAGCGGTGAAGGCCGCGGTCCGAAAGGCTGATATCTCCAAGCGGGCGACCTGTCATACTTTTCGACACTCCTTTGCGACCCACTTGCTCGAAAGCGGGCATGACATCCGAACGATCCAACAGCTCTTGGGCCACCGCAACGTGGCGACGACGATGGTTTACACCCACGTTCTGAACAAGGGAGGGCTGGGAGTTCGGAGTCCGGCGGACCTACTGGGTGGTGGCTAGGGCAACGTGTTAGCTTGCGGGGGTCGGACCCAAGCAGCATCATAAGTAGAGGTTAGGCGGAGGCAACGGAGGTTATGACAATGACTACCCTTGCCGGACGCGTGGTCCCCTCGCTCCTAGTGCGCGACATGGCTGCCAC
>JANPEL010000387.1:0-15033 GCA_031431925.1 Gemmatimonadota bacterium
CGATGGGGATGATCTTCGTGCCGAGCGTCGGCGGGATCAGCCACTCCCCGAGAGAGTTCACGAAACCCGACGATATCGCCCGCGGAGCGGACGTCCTCCTCAACGCCGTGATCGCGGCCGACCGGCCCTAACGCCAACCGACCACGGAAACCCTCATGTCGATCCGGCCCGTCAAACGTATCATTCCCGCCGCTCCAACCATCGAGGGCGCCGGCGTCAAGCTCCACCGCGGATTCGGATTCGGCGACACCAGGGAGTTCGACCCATTCCTGTTGTTCGATGATTTCCGGAACGACCGGCCGGGCGACTACGCCGCCGGCTTCCCCTGGCATCCCCATCGCGGCATCGAGACCATCACCTACGTCCTGGCCGGCACCGTCGACCATACCGACAGCCTTGGCAATCAAGGCTCCCTCGGCGCTGGGGACGTGCAGTGGATGACGGCCGGCAGCGGCATCCTCCATCAGGAAATGCCCCACGGCGACCCAGCCGGCCGGATGCACGGGTTTCAACTCTGGGCCAATTTGCCGTCGTCGCTCAAGATGACCGCCCCGCGCTATCAAGACGTGACCGCCCCCGACATCCCGGAAGTAACCGACGACGACGGGACCCGGGTCCGGGTGGTCTGCGGCGATTTCTGGGGAAAGCAGGGCCCGGTCGACGGCATCGCCGCCGAACCCCGGTACCTCGACGTCTGGGTGCCGCCCGGCCGCCGGAAGGTCCTCCCGGTCGAAACCGAACGCCACGCGTTTGCCTATGTCTTCGAGGGAGCCGGCACCTTCCGGGATGCGTCGGCGCCCCGACCCGTCTTGACGGAGGACGGCATCACGGAGGACCACGCTGAATGGTCCACTACCGGCAATCGCTCGTTGGTACTCTTCGACCGAGGTGACGAGGTCGTGGTTCAGGCCGGCGAGGCCGGCATCCGGTTCTTGCTGGTCTCGGGCAAACCCCTCGCCGAGCCGGTGGCCTGGTATGGTCCGATCGTGATGAACACCCAGGCCGAACTACGCGAGGCCATCAACGATCTCGAGCGCGGGACCTTCATCCGGTCTGCCTAACGGTTCGCAAACAACCGCGCGGCCTTGACCATCGTGCTCCACACGCCCCACGCCAGCGGCCCGCGGGAGTCCACCCCGGTGCCGGCACCGGAACAGGAGGACGCCCACCGCCATCAACGCCGCGTAACCGATGCCCAGCGCGACGAACGTCTCGGCGACACCCACCGAGTCCGGGCCGGCGAACCAGTGCGAGACCCAGGAACACAATGGCAAGCGTAAAGACCCTCGGCAATCCCGAGGGCCTGCGGCAGCGGAAGGTTGAAGACGCTGAACGCGTAGGCCTGGCCGATCGCGAGATGGATGGCCAAGGCGGCGGGGTGAAACGAGAACACCCCGCGAGCCGTCTTGATTGCTATGACCCGATCGAACCGCATCGATGGCCGGCCCAATGCAACCATCCGGGGGCCGGCAGCATCCAATAGCTGTTCCTCCACCGCTACCGTTAGGCCGAACCAACCATGCTGACTGCCGAACTCACCCGCCGCGTCAATCCCATTTTCGAGATTGAGGTTCGCCGCCTCACCAGCCGGTTGGCGGTCGGGCTCCTCCGTTCGCTCGGCGGGGCCCACCTTGACCGGATCGTGACACTCGCTGACCACGTCCGGGACCAAATGTTGTCCGGTCCGCGTCCCGAAAACGAAACAGCCTTAAGACTCGAGATTCTCCGCCACGCCGACCAGTGGCTGGCCGAGCATGGTCCGGTCCCGTTCGCGTCACCCCTTGAAGCGACGCCCGATGACCTCCTGGAGGCCCTGCTCTGGAGCACCCACGGCGCCCTCCCGCCCCGGGTCTCGGATGTGGTGATCCTCCGGTCGCTCCTGGCCGTTCCCGTCACCGAGTCGGCCCAGATTCTCGGCATTTCCGCCCTCGAGGTGAATCCGCTCGTCCACCGGGCGGTCCGCCGAGCCAAGGCGTTTGGGCTCGACGTTCGCCGACCGGGCCCCCAAGAGTTACGTCGGGGCATCATGACCGCCAATCTGCGACTTCGCGGCCTCGCCAACCGAATCGCCCGGTCAACCGTTGGCCGGGCCCATCCGTTGGCGCAGCTTCTGATCGAGGAGTGGGTCGACCTCGTCCGGGGTGGCGGCCGGCGTCGGAAGCCAATCCTGGCTGAGTCCGCCTGACGCCCCAGCCAGCCGCTACCAGAGCCGCGTCGAGAACTCCACCGTCGCGGCCAACACCGACATCTTGGCCCCGATCAACCGGCTGCCCCCGTTTGCCTGAAAGGGGGCCACCTCTGCCAGACTCCGCGACCACCGAAGTCCGATCCCGACTCGGCCGGTGGTCACGCCGCCACCCACCACAAAGCCTGCGTCGCCGTTGCTGAACGCACCGAACCCCTGACTGGGTTCGGCGCACGATCGAACCACTCTACTGAGCGACGTTTCAACCGCCGTCGCGATCGAGCATGACACTCGAATGGCCAGGAATGGACCGCCGAACACCTTCGGGACCAGCCGGCCCCGCCCGGGCGGGCGAAACCGGTACTCGAGCAGGATCGGCCCTTCGATCCAGGTGGCCGATGTGGTTTCAGTTTGGAGGAACGGACCGGGGCACGGCCCGGACGGCAGACACGGCGGAATGAGCTCGGTTTCCGTCGCCAGCGCCTTGGCGGTCACCAGCACCTCGGGCCGGAACCGGAAGCCGTCGCCCAACCGAAGGCTCAGGAACCCGCCCAGAGAGCCCCGGACCCGGGGCTCGATCGGCCCGGCCCCCGTCGCCGTTGATCGGTTGGGCCCGCCGACGATTCCGATTTCGATCGCATTGTAGTCGAAGGCCCGGCGCACCAGGCTCGCCATCCGGCGTTGGGCCAGGGCCGGTGTGCCGGCCACGAGGCCGAGCAGCATCAGGAACGTGATTCGCACGGAACCTCCAATGTCAGGGCCTCCCTTTAGATGCCCCGCCCCGCACGACCGTTGCCCGGCGGATCAGCCGCCGGTGCCGAATTGTTTCGAGAACTTGACCACAAAGGACCGGGTCAACGGCTTGGTCCAATCGAACACGCCGGGTCCTTCCTCGGCGTCGTTCAGCACGATGAACAAACCGGTTCCGGCGGTATTGAGCCACCCGAACCGGACGTTGGCGCTGAACACCTGGGCCTGATTGGAATACTGAACCAATGACTGGACGAAGATCCGCGGGGTGAAGAAATAGCCGAGCCGGACCCCGACGAGCGACCGAACGAAGTCTCCCTGATCGAGATGAACGTCGTTGTAATCGACCAACAGTGACGCGGTCAGCGCTGCCTGCCGGACCGTAAGCGTTGCGGTGCCCCCGACCCGGCGTCCGTTGTAGAATCCGCCGGCTTCGATCCGGGTCAGCAGGGACACCGGGGCGCTCGGATTGGTCGAGAAATCCCAGCCAAGGCTGGTCCACCGGTACTTGCCGGCCGGCAACACGACATTCCGCGCGATTTGAAACGGGGCCAATAGCCCTTCCCGGAAGAAATTGAGCTCGGGTCCGATCCGTCCGCCGCCGGCGAATTCCGTCTCGCCGAAGTCGGCATGGATCTGCTCGGACTGCACCTCATTGTCGAATCCGAAAAAGCCTCGATAATTGACGTGGGGCTGCCAGTAACGAAACGTCCGGCTCTTGATCGGCACCGTCCGGAACACCGAGAGGTCGTAGTACCGGTAGCCGGTCCGGTTGACGAACCCGACCTCCGGATTGAAGTCCTCGCCCACCTGGGTAAACCGGACGCTGTTGTTCCAAAGCCGGGTCTGATGTCCAAAGCGGACACTATAGGCGCCGTCGCGCCCGGAACGGCCGGGGGTCTCGGTCTTGGCCGCCCACCAGTCGATGGACAGGGGGTCATTGAGGGCAATCCGCCCATCGGCTCCAAAGGTCCGATTCCGGTCGCCCCCGTTGCTGGTGGCAATCCGTTGGACCCCGATCAGCCCAATCCGAGAGCGACCCCATTCCCGGGACGCCCGGGCCACCGAATAGGAGTTGGCCGGCTGGCGCCCCGCCACACTCTCGGTAAACAGCTGAATCATCCCGACCGTGAAGCTCCCCACCTTGCCGGTCAGCCGGCCGCCACCGAGAATCGGCACGGGGCTGCCTAACGAGTCGATCCCGACCCTCCGGCTGAAGAACAGCTCGACGGCTTGCGGCGTGCCGGCCGAGAAGACGCCGGCATTCTCGAGGAAGAAGGGCCGCTTTTCCGGGAAGAACAGCGGGAACCGGGTCAGATTGGTCCGTTGCTCGTCAACTTCGACCTGGGCAAAATCGGTGTTGTAGGTGGCATCGAGCGTGAGACTCGGCGTCAGGCCGAACTTGGCGTCCGCACCCAACTCGATCGGGTATTGGGCGTCCGCCCCGGACACGAAGTTCTTCACCGCCGAACTGAGCACGTACGGCGAGAGGGTCGCGATCCGCTGGCTCGGCACCTCGAGATTCTCCAAGACCCCCGCGCGTGACACCCGGTAGAGATTGTACTGGCGGGGAACGGCCGACCAAAACGACTCCTCGTTCCGCCGCCGAACGCTCCGCGCCAGGTTGAGGCCCCAGTTCTGGATCTTCGCACTGCCATACCGCAGCGTGGAGAACGGGATCCGGAACTCGGCGTACCAGCCGAGGCTGTCGCGGGAGGTGGCCACCTTCCAGCTGGCGTCCCAATTGAGATTGAACCCACCGGCCGAACCCGCCTGCGCTCGGGTTTGCCCCTGCTGAAACATGCCCCCACCCTCGCCCTCACGAACCACCTGCCCGTCGTGCTCGACCCCCGCCGGTGTGGTGGCGAACACGAACCCGTTCTGGCGATCGAGGTAGGTATCGAAGATCACCGCGAAGTAGTCGCTGTTGCTGAGCGTCACATCGCGCAACCGCTCACCGGCCACGATCCCGGTCGCCTCCCGGTCGAACAACCAGGCGCCGATATAGAGCGCCTCCCCATCGGTCAGGAACCGAACCTCGGTTCGCTCGCTCGCCGGGTCGCCCTCAGCGGGATCGCGCTGAATGAACCCGGTGAGCGGTGAGCCGGACGCCCAGACCGCCTCGTCGAGCCGCCCATCGATGCTTGGCGCCTGGGTGATGCGGGTGCTGGTGGCCGTTCGCGGACCTTGGGCCGCGGCCGACCGGCCGAGGATGACCGCCAGCACGAGCAGGGATGATGACATTCGAAGCATGGATGGCTGCGGCGTTGAAGGAGTTATTTGTATACAAACTAATCGACTGCGCAGGGAGACCCAACACCCCTCGCGCGATCCCCAATTGGGCGGTAGTATCGGAACCTTTCATTCCCGAGCCGATCCATGAGCCAGAACTCCAATGCCGCCGCGGCATTTCTCAAGACGTTGCCCGGCGTGACCGTACGCCCCGAGTTTGGAACCGAGGCGTTCTTTGTCGGCCAGGCGCGGTTTGCCGCGTCGAGTCCTCGTGGCGTGGTCCTCCACTTGCCGCCGAGCGAGTTGCTGACGGCGCTCAAGGCGGGGATCGCGAAGCCGTTCGTCTCGGTGGGGGCCATGGGCAAAAACGGCTGGGTCGAGCTCAAGACCGCGGGCGTCGATCGGGTGGCTCTCGAGTCGCTGCTGATCGCGTCGTGCAACGCGGCGAAGAACACCCACCGCCGTGTCATGCTCAAGCACCCGCGGGCGGCCCGCCGGGTTCGCCTCACCGCCAAATCCTGACTACCCCCTGAAGAGGGATGGCACCTGGGTCACCAGGGTGTACATCCCAAGGGCGAGCATCACCAGGGCTACGAGGCCGCCGGCCGCCACCAGCCAGGCCGGCTGGTTGGCAACCGATCGATACGGCTCCCGCCGGGACGCCACCAACATGGCGCCGAGGCCAAGCGGCAGGATCAATCCGTTGATGGCGCCGACCGCGAGCAGGATGCTGACCGGCCGGCCCACCGCGAGGAACACCAGCGTCGACACCGCAATGAACCCGGTAGTCAATCCGGTGGCGGACCGGTGCCACCGGGTGCTCAAGGTCGTCAGGAATGACACCGAGGTATAGGCCGACCCAACTACCGAGGTAATGGCGGCGGCCCACATCACGACTCCGAAAAACCGATATCCCAAATCGCCGGCCGCGGCCTGGAATACCGACGCCGGCGGGTTGGCCGGATCGATGGCCGCCCCGGACGACACCACGCCTAACGCGCCGAGAAACAGTACGACCCGCATGACAGTGGCCACCCCGATGCCGAGCAGCGCGGCGCGGGTGGCCGCGGGGACGGCTGCGGGCCCGGTCAGGCCGGCGTCCACCAGCCGATGAGCGCCCGCAAAGGTGATGTAACCTCCGACCGTTCCGCCCACGATGGTCACGATGGCCAACGGATCGAGGGCGAGGGGTACGAAGGTCCGAACGATGGCCTCCCCGACGGGCGGCGCGGCCGCCACGGCGACATAGCAGGCCACGATCACCATCAGCCCGCCCAAGACTTGGGCAAGCCGATCCATGGCCCGACCGGCGTCCTTGACCAGGAAGACCCCGATCGCGAGCGCTGCGCTCGCGACGGCCCCGACCCCGACGGGAATCCCGAACAGGACGTTCAAGCCAAGCCCCGCCCCCGCGACGTTTCCGATGTTGAAGGCAAGTCCCCCGGCGGCCACCAGCACGCTGAGCGCGTGGCCGAGCCCCGGGGCGACCTGATTGGCCACGACCTGGGCCCGCTGGCCCGAACCCACCAACACCCGCCAGATACTGAGCTGCGCCACCAAGTCGAACAGCACCGACACCAGGATCGCAAACCCGAAGCTGGCTTTGAGCTGGGTGGTGAACACCGTCGTCTGGGTCAGGAATCCGGGTCCGATGGCCGACGTGGCCATGAGGAAGGCCGCGCCGACCAAAGTCGAGCGGTTGGCTTTGGACATGGCGCCAAGGGTAACTCAGAGGATACCTTCTCGCTATGACAGCCATTCTCCGGGTCGCCATCGTCGGGGCCGGTCCGTCGGGCTTTTTTCTGGCCGAAAAGCTCCTCGGTCAAACCGACCGGCCGGTGGCGGTCGATCTCTACGAGCGGCTGCCGGTTCCCTACGGCCTGGTGCGCTTCGGCGTGGCGCCCGACCACGAAAAGATCAAGGCGGTCACCCGGAGCTTCGACAAAGTGGCCGGCCGCCCCGGCTTTCGGTTCTTCGGCAACGTCGAGATCGGGCGCCACCTCTCGGTCACTCAGCTTCGCGAAGCCTACGACGCCGTGGCGTTCACCACCGGCGCCCAATCGGACCGGCGGATGGGCATCCCAGGCGAGGATCTGGCCAATAGCCATGCGGCCACCGAATTCGTCGCGTGGTACAACGGCCATCCCGATTTCCGCGACCGGCACTTCAACCTCGACGCCGAAAGTGTCGCGGTCGTCGGAGTCGGCAACGTGGCGGTCGACGTGGCCCGAATCCTGTCACGCTCGCCGGACGAACTGGCCAAGACCGACATCGCCGACCACGCGCTGGAGGCGCTCCGTCACAGCAAAGTCAAACAGGTCTATTTGTTAGGCAGGCGCGGTCCGGCTCAAGCCGCCTTCACGACCCCGGAGGTCAAGGAATTAGGCGAGATGGCACTGGCCGACGCCGTGGCCCTGCCCCACGAGGTGGCCCTCGACCCGCTCTCGGCCGCCCAGGTGGCCGCGGACGAGGACGCCAGCGTCACCCGCAAGATCGAAGTCCTGACCCAGTTCGCCGAGCGCCCGCCGGCCGGCAAACCCAAACGCCTGACCCTCAGGTTCCTGGTGTCGCCCACGGAATTGATCGACGACGGCCATGGCAGCGTGTCCGCCATCCGCCTGGCCCACAACCGGTTGGTCGAGAAGCACGGGGCAATCGCCGCCGAAGCCACGGGCGAATCCGAGACCATCCCGGTCGGCCTGGTGTTCCGCTCGGTCGGCTACCGGGGCACCGCCATCCCCGGTCTCCCCTTCGACGAGAAGACCGGCACGGTCCCGAACCAGGGCGGCCGGGTATCCGAGGGCCTCTACGTGGCCGGCTGGATCAAACGCGGCCCGAGCGGCGTGATCGGCACCAACAAACCCGACGCCGCCGCCACCGCCGAAGCCATCCTAGCCGACTGCCCCTCCCCCAAACCGCCGAGCGCCGAGCTCCTAGTGCCGAGTGCCGAGATCATCGACTGGGCCGCGTGGCAGCGGATCAACGCCGCCGAAACCGCCCAAGGCAAAGCCGGCAACCGTCCCCGGGTCAAACTCACCACCATCGAGGCGATGCTCAACGCGGCTCGCTAGCGCGGCCGGGCGACCATGATCCCGTCTTGGGTCTTGATCTTCTGAATTCGTTCGGCCAGCGGAAACTCCGAAATCTCGACGCTCCGGCCGACCAACGGCGCATGGAGCAGGAACAGCCGGCCCTCTTTCCAGAGGGCGAAACCGGTGTGCGCCACATCGAGGCCGGCCACGGTCGATGTCGCCGCGATCACATCGCCATCCTGAATCGAATCGGCCACCGCCCCAATCCGGTCTTTGGGCAGGTAGATCCGGGGAGGCCGGGCCGCGAGTCCGGTTTCGATGGCCCGGATCCGCTCCCAGATGGCGCTATCGGCCAGTTGCCGATAGGCGGTTCGGTGGGTCGACATGAAGTCGATCCGCTCGGGGTCGGTCACTCCGCCTAACCGGCCGGTTATCAGGGTCAGCCGGCCGCGGCGCTCATTGTCGTCGAGCCATTCCGAGAAATAGTGGAGCCGGCTGTCGTAGCCTGCCAGCACCCCACTCCGGTAGCGCAGGTCGCGAAGGTACTCCTCGTACCGAGCCCGGGCCGCGGCGGGGCGCCGGAGTATCGCGATGCCGTCATCCCGAATGAACCGGACCAGCGCCAGGGTGTTTTCCACGAAGGTGACGCAATCGAGTTCCCGCAGGTTGACCACGACCCGCTCGGGCCCCGGAACCTCGAGCGTGCCCGGCGTATATCGGGTCCCGACGAAGGTGGCCCCAAGCCGCGCGATGGCCGCGCCGACCGGCAGGGTGTCCAGGCGGTGCGCCACGCCCCACCGCACCTTGGACTCGAAGACTCTCCAGTCCCGAGCGGTCCAGCCCGGACCGGCCGCCAGGACCAAGGCCACCCCGGCGAACAGCGGGGCGATCATGACGTTGGGCCTCTCTGATCCACGGCGCTTCCCTCGTATCTTGGGTGTCGAAACCTAGCGCCACACCATCACCCCGCGAAAGGAATTCCGCGTGTTCGCACCCGGCATCTTTAAGGGCCAGCGTATTCTCATTACCGGCGGCGGCACCGGCCTCGGTCGCGAAATGGCCGCCAAGTTCCTGATCCTCGGCGCCGATCTCTATATCTGCGGCCGGCGGAAGGGCGTGGTCGACCAGACCGCCACCGAGTTGATGGCCGCCCACGGCGGCTCGGTCAAGGCCTACCAAGTCGACATCAAAGACGCCCCAGCGGTCGACACGATGATCCAGTGGATCTGGGACGATGGTGGACCACTCACCGGCTTGGTGAACAACGCGGCCGGCAACTTCATCAGCCGGACCGAGGACCTCTCGCCCCGGGGCTTCGATGCCATTGCCGGCATCGTGCTCCATGGCACATTCTACACGACCCACGCGGTCGGCAAGCGGTGGATCGCGGGCGGTCATCGGGGTTCCGTGCTGTCGATCGTGGTCACCTGGGTCTGGACCGGATCGCCGTTCGTGGTGCCGTCGGCCATGTCCAAGGCCGGCATCCATGTTATGACCCAGTCGCTGGCTGTGGAATGGGGCCGCTACGGGATTCGTCTCAATGCCATCGCCCCGGGCACCATTCCCACCGAAGGGGCCTCGAAACGGCTGGCCCCCGATCAGGACGATCCCGCCGAGTCGGCCAAGCAGAACCCGATGGGACGCCACGGCGAGATGGCGGAACTCCAGAACCTGGCCGCGTTCTTGATGTCCGACGGTTGCGACTGGCTGACCGGCCAAACCATCGCCCTCGACGGCGCCGGGCACTTGGCCAACCACGGCGGATTCGCCTCCCTCTCGGCCTGGGGTGACGCCGAATGGCAGCAGGCCCGCGACCTGATCAAAGCCCAGAACGCCAAGGACAAGGCCGCCCGGTGACCGGACCGGAGTTCGCGGCCGCGACGGTGGTCATGGCGCTGGGGTCGGTGCTTCAGGGAAGTATCGGTTTCGGCCTGGCGTTGTTCGCGGCGCCGTTGTTGGCCCTGATCGACACCCACTTGGCGCCCGGGCCGCTCCTGGTGGCCAATGTCGCCCTCACGGGCCTCATGGCCCGGCGGGAGTGGCATCAGGTTCGAGTCGGCGACCTCGGCTGGTCGTTAGGCGGGCGCGTGATCGGGATTGCCATTGCCGTCGGGATCATGGCCGGTCTCTCGACCCATGGGCTCGAACTGTTCTTCGGCGGCACCGTCTTGGTGGGCGTCCTGATCACCGCGCTGGGCCTCTCGTTCAAGCTCAATCCGGGCACCTTGGTCGGGGCCGGACTGGTGTCCGGCATCATGGGCACGGCCACCGCGATCGGCGGTCCTCCGATGGCCATCGTGTATCAGCGGGAATCGGGACCGAGTTTCCGGGGCACCCTGTCGGCCTACTTCACCATCGGGGCGGTGCTGTCGGCGCTGGGCCTCTATTGGGGCGGACGGTTCGGCCTGCCGGACCTGGTCTCGGGCCTCCTGCTCTGCCCCGGAGTCTTGGCCGGCTACCTCGCGTCTCATCGGTTCATCGGCCACGTCGACCGGAAAGGCGTTCGACCCGCCGTGTTGACGGTATCCGCCATTTCCGCGATCGTCCTGATCGTCACCTAACGGAGGCCGGGTGCGATACGTCAGGATGCCGATCGAGATCGAATCGCCTGAGGAAATCGGCTCTGGTGCCATTCGCCACAATCTGGCGGAGAGTTCCACCGCCGACCGGGCCCTCGGCGACCTCGGCATCCACCTCGACCCTTCGGCCCTGGTCCTCCAGTACGGCGACCATCGGGGCCATCCCGGCCTCCGGGCCTTGCTCGCCGCCGAGTCGGGATGTGATCCGAGCCAGGTGCTGTTGACCGCCGGCGCAGCCGGGGCGCTTTTCATCGCCGCCACTGCCATCCTCGACCGTGGCGACCACCTGA
This sequence comes from Gemmatimonadota bacterium, assembly GCA_031431925.1. Lineage (GTDB taxonomy): Bacteria > Gemmatimonadota > Gemmatimonadetes > Gemmatimonadales > GWC2-71-9 > SHZU01. The sequence continues at coordinate 11,069 of JANPEL010000387.1, forward strand.
TCGTCCTCCGTCCCAACTACGCCACCAACCTCGAGACCCCGCGCGCCATCGGCTGCGACATCTCCTATCTCGACCTCACGTTCGAGAATGCCTGGGGCTATCGAGCAGATGACCTCGAGGCCCTGATTCGGCCGACCACAAAATTGATCAGTATCACGACGCCTCATAATCCGACCGGCACGGTCCTTCCCGCCGAGGAGCTCCGCCGGATCGTGGCGCTTGCCGAAGCGCGCGGAATCTGGCTCTTGGTGGACGAGACGTACCGCGATCTCCAGGTGGCCAGTCCCGCGCCGTTTGCAACGACCCAATCGGACCGGGTCATCAGCGTGGCGTCACTCTCCAAAGCCTACGGACTCCCCGGACTCCGGCTCGGGTGGCTCCTGACCCGGAACGCCAGGCTTGCCGAACGGTTCCTTGCCGCCAAGGAGCAGATGGTGCTCTCAGGGCCGATCATCGAGGAGGAAATCGGCTGGCAGGTGTACCGGCAGCGGGCTGCCCTTCGGCCGGCGATCGCCGCGTTGGTCGCCGAGCGGATTGGGATCGTCAGCCGGTGGATGGCGGGCCATCCGGCCGTTGAGTGGATCGCGCCCGCGGGCGGCGTGGTTTGTTTTCCCAGAGTCAGGCCGGGCCTGCCGTTCGATCCCGACCGGTTCTATGGTGCGCTGATCGAGCAACAGGGAACCTACGTCGGGCCCGGTCATTGGTTCGAACAAGATCGCCGCTATTTCCGGCTCGGCTTCGGCTGGCCCAGCCGGACCGATCTCGAAGCCGGGCTCTGGGGTATCGACCAAGCTCTCGAACTGGCCAGATCGCCATGAGCCGCTCATCTTCCAGCGCGCACCCCCAACCCAAGACCGCCAATGCCCTCTCCACTTCTGGTTCTGAGTCTCCTCATGTTCGTACCGTACCTCTCAGCCCAAGACGCCGCGCTGATCGCCCGGGCCAAGGCCATTCACGACCGGGTCCTGACCCTCGACACCCACGTCGACATCAATCCGGACAACTTCACCCCGGCTCAAAGCTACGCCACCAAGATCAAGACCCAGGTCAATGTCCCGGCGATGGAGGAAGGCGGCTTGGATGCCGTGTTCCTGATCGTGTTCGTGGGCCAGTCCGACGATTTCTCGGCGGCCGGTTTGTCGAAGGCCACCGCGTCCGCGCTGACCAAGTTCGACGCGATCGATCGGCTGGTGAACGACTTGGCCCCCGGCCGGGTGGCGCTGGCTCGTTCCGCGGCCGACGTCCGGCGAATCTACGCCTCGGGCAAGAAGGTGATCCTGATCGGGGTCGAAAATGGCTACCAATTGGGTAACGACCTCGGCAACGTCCGGCGGTTCGCCGAGCGGGGCGCCCGGTACCTATCGTTGGCCCACAACGGTCACAGCCACCTGTCGGACTCGAATACCGGCGAGCGGGACGGGATTTGGAAGCACGGCGGGCTCTCGCTGTTAGGCCGGCAGGTGATTGCCGAACTGAACAAGTGGGGCATCATGGTCGATATCTCGCATCCCTCGAAGGCCTCGATGATGCAGACCCTCGACATCACCCAGGCGCCGATCATCGCCTCCCACTCCGCCGTTCGCTCGCTCTGCAATCACAGCCGGAACCTCGACGACCAGCAGCTCAAAGCGTTGGCCCAGAACGGCGGAGTGATCCAGGTCGTGGCCTTCAATGGCTACCTCAAGTGCCAACCGGAATCCCCCGAGCGCCAGCGAACCATGGAAGCGCTGCGGGCCAAGTACCCCGGCGGTCTGCCGGATTCGGTCCGGACGGAGCTCAACCGCCGCTTCCCGCCCCCGCCGCGGGCCACCGTCCGGGATTTTGCCGACCATCTCGATTACGCCGTCAAGTTGATCGGGCTCGACCATGTCGGGATCAGTTCGGACTTCGACGGCGGGGGCGGGATCGAGGGGTGGAGCAATGCGACCGAAACGATCAACGTCACGATCGAATTGGTCCGCCGCGGCTACACCGAGGAACAGATCGGGAAGCTCTGGAGCGGCAACCTGCTCCGGGTCATGGAAGCGGTCGAGAAGACCGGCAAGCGCCTTCGAGGCGAGGCTTCCTAGTCCGAACGGGCCAAGAACGTGATCAAGTCGGCGTTGGACGGATACCGCTTCAGATCCACCAGGAGGTCGCTCATCGCAATGGCGGGCGGCCTTCGGTCGATTCGGCGGCGCACCACCCGCGTCGCGGCCAGCGCCGGCTCCGACAGCAGCAACTCCTCCCGCCGGGTTCCGCTGGCCACGATGTCGATCGACGGGTAGATCCGCCGCTCGGCCAGCTCGCGGCTCAAGACCAGCTCGCTGTTGCCGGTACCTTTGAACTCCTCGTAGATCAGCTGATCCATTTTGCTCCCCGTGTCGATCAGCGCCGTGGCGATGATCGTGAGGGAACCCCCGCCGTCTTTGGGGTCGACTTTCCGGGCGCTGCCGAGGAACCGCTTGGGCCGTTCCATCGATTGGGAGTCCATGCCGCCCGAGAGAGTCCGGCCGCTCCCCTTGACCACCGAATTGTAGGCCCGGGCCAATCGGGTCAGCGAATCGACGATCAACACCACGTCCTGGCCCAACTCGACCCGCCGCCGCGCTCGCTCCAGCAACAGTTCGGCCGCCGCCACATGCCGGGCCGGGGGGCAATCGAAACTCGACGCGATCACCTCGCCATATCCGGCGGCCTCGATCTCGAAGATTTCCTCCGGCCGTTCATCGACCAGCAGGATGAACAATGCCGCGGCCGGATGATTGGCGGTAATGCCGGCGGCAATGGCCTCGAGCACCATGGTCTTCCCGCCTTTGGCCGGGGCCACGATCAGGGCCCGCTGGCCTTTGCCGAAGGGACAGAGCAGGTCGATGACCCGGGTGGTGAAATCCGGCTGCCCCTGGCGAATCAGCTTCGATTCAAGATTGAGCATTTCCTTCGGGTGGATCGCGCCGAGCCGCTCCCAGTCGGGGCGAGTGGCGAGTTCCGCGGCCGGCCGGCCGTTGATCGTTGCCACCACGTCGAGACTGCCGCCGCCGCGGCCACTGCGGGTCGTCCCGGTAATCTCGTCGCCCGGGCGAAGCCCGTACTGCTGCACCGTGCGATCCGAGACCTGCACGTCCTGGTTATGCGGCTGGTAACTCAGTTCTCGGCGGCGGAGAAACCCGCTGGTCCGCCCGTTCATCTCGAGAACCCCGGCGGCTGGACCGCCCGCTTGGGCCGGTGCCGCTTCGCGCTGGCCTTGCTCGGGACCCCGAGCCGGCCGACCACCCCTTCGATCGCGTCGCCTACGAACCATGAAGCTACCTTGCCCGCGAGGATCTCGAGGGGCCGATAAAAAGAGGACAACTGAAACCGGGACTGGGGATCGGGCCAGGATAGGAGCCCGTTCCCCGATAAAGAGACTCTGAACGGGGGCCGGAATCAAGGCACCAAGCCAAAATGGTCGCCTAACATTCGGACCCGGGTCGGTTATTTTCCCCGGTGTGGTTACGCTACCCCCCTCGATCGCCACCCGTGGCGGGCCGATCACCCGGCTCGTCGGACGCACCATGCTCCGGCTCCTCGGGTGGCGGGTGGAAGGCACCCTGCCCGACCGAAAGAAGATCGTCGCGGTCGTGGCGCCGCACTCGTCCAACCTCGACTTCCTGATCGCCATCGGCTTGGTCTTCTCCTGGAATCTGGCGGTCCGATACGTCGGGAAGAAGGAGCTCTTTCGCTGGCCGCTCGGTCCCATCATGCGGTGGCTGGGCGGCATCCCGGTGGACCGCAAAGCCACCAAGGGGTTTCTCGACCAAGTCGTGGCCGAATTCGATCGCTGTGATCAGATACTTCTTGGGGTCGCAGCCGAGGGAACCCGAACCTACGGCGCCAAATGGAAGACTGGGTTCTATTGGATCGCCAAACGCTCCCAAGCGGCCATCGTCCCCGTCTACCTCGACTGGGGGCGGAAAGTCTTCGGGATCCTGCCCCCAGTGCCGATC
>JANPEL010000388.1:0-33120 GCA_031431925.1 Gemmatimonadota bacterium
CCGACCCCCGCCTGCTTGAGGTCGGTGCCCGTCACGGCCAGGCCGGCCCGCGAGGTGGCCTCGCCCCGGGCCCGAATCCCGGCCACTTCGTCCCGCCAGGGGGCCTCGACGCCGAGGCGGAGCCGGTGCGCCTCGATCAGGTCATCGGCCGCCGGCCCGACCAGGGCCAGCCACCGGCGCACCGCCACGGCCCCACTCGCCTCCGGGGCCGCCGGCCCCCGGGCGATCCGCTCCGCCCGGTCGATCGCGGCCGTCGGGGCCTTGAGCCGGGCCAGGACCGGACCGCCGTCGCCCCACGCCACCGCCGTCAGCAACACCGGATCCCTGACCACCGGACTCGGATCGGCAAATGGATAGGCCACGGGAAACCCCGGCAGCCATCGTTCCGCCGCCCCAACCTCGCGCCACCGTTCGAACAACGGCGGTAACACCAGCGCCGACTCGAGACTCCGGAACCACTCGTCGCGGACCCGTTCGGCCGAGAGCCGTTCGAGGCCGGGGGCAGCGGCCTTGGCCGCGGCCCAGGTGGCCGGGTCGATCTCGAATCCGAGCCGGCCGGCAAACCGCACCGCCCGAAGGATCCGGAGATAGTCCTCCTCGAATCGCTCGGCGGGATTGCCCACCGCCCGCACCACCCGGAGGTCCAGATCGGCGACGCCCCCGAACGGGTCGCGCCACAGGTGCTTGATCGGATGATAGGCGATGGCGTTGATGGTGAGGTCGCGGCGGGCTAAGTCCGCCTCGAGCGACACCCCGTACTCGACCACGGCGTGGCGGCCATCCGTGGTCACATCCCGGCGGAAGGTCGTCACTTCGTGGAGGTGATTGCGGCGGTCGAAGACCCCGACCGTCCCGAACTTGAGCCCGACCGGCACCGTCCGGCGGAACAGTCGCTGGACCTCGTCGGGCGTGGCCGCGGTGGCAAGATCCACGTCGTCGCGGCTTCCGCCGAGCAGGGCGTCCCGAATCGCCCCCCCGACGCACCAGGTCTCATACCCGGCGGCCTCGAGGGTGGCCGCGATCTCGACGACCTCCGTGGGAATGTCGAGCCGATCGAGCCGGGTCACCGCGTCATCCTTACCCGCAGAGCACGCTCCCGCCGTTCACATTGAGCACCTCGCCCGTCACGTGACAGGCCAGATCGGACAACAGGAACAGAATCGGTCCGGCAATGTCTTCAGCCAGCGGAACCCGTTTCATCGGGATCGTCGCCGCGATCCGCTCCCGGCCGCCATCGGCATACGCCAGGGCACTCATGTCGGTGTCGACCCACCCGGGCGCCACACAGTTGACCCGAATGGCCGGCGCGCACTCGATACAGAGCGACTTGGTCAACGCGATCAACGCTCCCTTGGTCGCGGCATAGTCGGCGTGGAAGGACTCGCCCCGCTGGCCCGCCGTGCTCGACACGAGGACCACCGACCCGCCCGGGCGCATCAGACCTAACGCCGCCTTGGTCGACAGGAACACCGAATCGAGGTTCTGGGCCATCGTCGAACGCCACCGCGATTCCGCCATCGCGGACAGCGGCGTGTCGTCGGAGGGCCAGACCCCGGCGTTGGCCACGAAGCCGTCGAGGCCCCCGAAGGCGGCCTTGGCCTCCTTGAAGATCCGGAGAACCACCGCCGGATCGGCCAGATCGCCGCCCCCGACGAAGGCCCGGCGGCCTAACGATCGGACCTCCTTGGCCACTCGGTCGGCCTCGGCCGACCGCTGGTGGTAGGTGATCCCCACGTCGGCCCCGGCCCGGGCACACAGCAGCGCCGCCGCCCGGCCGATCCCCCGCGAACCACCCGTGATCAGAATCGACTTGCCCGCCAATGAAATCATGGTGCCAACTCCCGTTCGACCAACTCGACGATCGTGTGATCGATCGCGAGCTGGAGTTCTTGAATCCGGCTGGTGTCCTCCGACGGCACGATCACCACCTCGTCGCAGAGCCCAGCCAGCACGCCGCCGTCGCGGCCCAACAACGCCACCACCGTTGCCCCCACCCGCCGGGCGGCCTCGGCGGCCCGAATCAGATTGGCGCTTTGGCCACTGGTGCTGATCAGTACCACCACGTCGGCCGGACCGGCCAGGGCCTCGATTTGCCGGGCAAACACCTCGGCAAACCCCAGGTCGTTCCCGGCCGCCGTCACCACCGAGGTATCGACCGAGAGCGCCAGCGCCCGGAACGGCCGCCGAGTTCGCCCCAACCGAACCACGTACTCGGTCGCAATGTGCTGGGCATGGGCCGCGCTGCCCCCGTTCCCGGCAAAGAACAGCGTCCCGCCGGCCCGGAGCGCCCGGACATACCGGTCGGCCAGCCGCGCGATCGCCTCACTCTGCCCCGCCATCGCGGCCGCGAGCACCGCCAGGGCCTCCAATTGCCCCCGGATCCGATCGCCGTTCATTCCTGGACCTCCCGCACCCAGCCCTTGAGACGCGTCAGCAGCGACACCTTCACCTTGGCCGGCGGTACCGAGTCCACCTGCTGGTCGGCCAGGATCGCCGCCGGATTGGCCTGCATCAGCAGCCCGGCCTCCGCTTCGAGACCGCTCGCCACCAGCTTGGCCCACGGAATCGCGAGCGAGCGGGAGTCGCCATGGTTGTCGGCCGCCAACACATCGGCCAATCCATGCGCCACCAGATCCCGGGCTCGGTTGCCCCGGCTCGTGGGCAGGAACAGGGTGTTCGCATCGACCTGCATGATGGCGCCGATCTCTTTCCACCACGTCACGATTTCGACCGAACACACCGAGTAGCGCTCCGGATGAGCCACCAAGGGCGTTAGCCCAGCCTTGACCATCTGCGTCAAGGCCGCCCCGGCGGAGCGACCCGCTACCTGCCGGGTGAATTCCACCAGCACGTACCGGCTCCCGGCCAACGTGATCCGGCGGGTAGCAATCGCCCGCGGGGTCAGACCCCGGTCGAGCATGACCTCGGCACCCCGATGGAGTCGGATGCCCGCCGGCGCCTGGGACGTCAGCGCGGCCATGGCTTCGTCGTGCTCGGGAGGCGGACCCTCGAGGATTCGGCTCGCATCCAGGTGGGGCGTCAGGACGACATCCGTGACCCCCTCGGAGGCCATGGTCGCCAATACCGCCACCGACTGCTCGACGCTTTTTGAACCGTCATCGACGCCGGGCAGCAAATGACAGTGGAGATCGATCAAGCGCGAGTTCCCTCTTGGCCCCGCAGCTCGCGGGCAAACTGGGCCAAGTCGGTCGGGCCAGTCTCGACTTGGGCCGCGAGCGCCAACGTGACCAACGCATCCGCCGCCAACAAGTCGAGGGCCGCGCCCCGATCGGCCGTCCGGGCCAGCGCGGCTTCAAGCGCCCCCCGGGCGGCGGCGGCCAAACGCTCCGGGGTGGTCGGTGACTCGACATCGCCTACAAATTCGGACGCGCGCTGCACCAGCACGGCTGGTGCGCCGGCTAGCCGGTCGGCGAGCCATTGATCGGTCAGACGGCCAGCCATTCGCTCACGATGTGGGGAACGGCCTCCCGGGCCTTCCCGAGTAGTGACGGGTCGCCCGCGCTCGCTGAGGCAAACGTCGGACGGCCGCCCCCTTTCCCGCCACTGACCGCGGCGATCCGCCCGACCAAATCACCGGCTTTCTTGCCGCGGGCCACCAAGTCGTCGGTGACGGCGGCGTGAATCGCCCCCCGCCCCCCCTCGGCGAACAACACCAGGACCCCGTTGGTGCCCCCATTCCGGAATTGGTCGGCCGACGCCGCTACCTCGTTCCGGTCCTCGAGCGGGGTGGTCCCGATGGTCACCTTCACACCCTGAACCTCGACCACATTCCGCGCCCCCTCCTCGCCCGGGCCGCCCCGACGCAACGCCTCGGCCAACCGGCCCTCGAGCTTTTCCCGCTCGGCCAGCAGCTGTTCGATCCGCCGAGCCAGTTGGTCGGGTTGCGACCGGAGCAACTCCGCCGCCGCGGTTATCCGGGCGTCGATCTGTTCCACCACCGCGTACGAGGCCGGCCCGGTGATTGCCTCGACCCGCCGGACCCCGGCCGCCACCCCGCCCTGCCCCCCGAACCGGAACAGACCTAACGCCCCGGTCGTGGTGACATGGGTCCCGCCGCAGAGTTCAACGCTCGGCCCCATCTGCACCACCCGGACCCGGTCGCCGTATTTGTCGGCAAAGAAGGCCATCGCGCCGAGTGCCAGGGCGTCCGGATACGCCATCTCCCGGATCGCCACGGCCTCGTTGGCCCAGATCAATTCATTCACGTCCCGCTCCACGGCATCGAGCACCGCCGCTTCGATCGGGGCGTGGTGCGAAAAATCAAACCGGAGCCGCTCGGCGTCGACCGAGGAGCCCTGCTGCCGGACATGGGTGCCGAGCCGAAGCCGAAGGGCCCAGTGCGCCAAATGGGTCGCGCTGTGATTGCGTTCGATATTCCGCCGGCGGGGCCGATCGACCCGAGCCACCACCGCGGTGGGTTCGAACCGGTTCGCCTCGGTCCAGATTCCACTGACGGCCGACCCCCGCGGGGTCTTCCGGACCCGATCGACCGTCAGCTGCCAGCCCTGGCCCACGACTTCGCCCAGGTCACTGGCCTGCCCGCCGGACTCGGCGTAAAACGGATTGTCCCGGAGCAACAGCTCGACCCGCCCACCGGCCTCCCGGAACGCCAGCACCTCGGTCGCGGCCTCGGTCACGTCGTAGCCAACGAAGGTCGGGGTCCCGCCACCCAGGTCATGCCAGGCGCCTTCGTCGCCGGCCGTGGCAACTGCGGGGCCACCGCCGGCCGCCGCCTGGGCGCTCCGAGACCGCTTCCGTTGCTCGTCGAGCGCCGCCTCGAATCCCACCAGGTCCACCCGAACGCCACGTTCCGCCGCGATCAACTCCGTCAAGTCGATTGGGAACCCGAACGTGTCGTAGAGCCGAAACGCTTCCTCGCCGCCAATTTCCTGGGCGCCCGCCAGAAAGATCTCATCCAATCGCTTGAGACCCCCGTCAATGGTCTCCAAAAACCGCGACTCCTCTTGGGCGGTGACGGTGCGGATGAAATCCTGCTTCGCGAGAATTTCCGGATAGGCCTCGCCCATCAGGGAGACCACGACCTCCGTGAGCGGCGCGAGCGTCGGCTCTTTCCGTCCGAGCAACCAGGCATGCCGAACCGCCCGGCGGAGGATCCGGCGGAGCACGTACCCCCGGCCTTCGTTGCTCGGGTAGACGCCATCGGCCAGCAAGAATGTCACCGCCCGGGCGTGATCGGCGAGGACCCGGTAGGACGCCCCGGTGCCGGCCATGCTCCCGGGATAGGGCTTTCCGATCAACGCACTCGCTCGATCGAGAATCGGCTGGAACAGATCGGTGTGAAAATTGTCGTCGAGGCCCTGGAGCACCGCGGCAATCCGCTCGAGCCCGGCCCCGGTGTCGACCGACGGCTTGGGCAACGGCGTGAGGGTACCGTCGGCCGATCGATCGTACTGCATGAACACCAGATTCCAGATCTCGAGGAACCGCCCGGCTTCGGCCTTGTCCTCGAACTCCGCCTGGCTGTAGTCCTTCCGGGGAGTGCCGGGCGTCCAGTCGAGGTCGACGTAGATCTCCGAGCAGGGGCCGCACGGGCCGGTGTCGCCCATTTGCCAGAAATTGTCTTTGTCGCCGAGTCCGTAGACCGAGGACGCCGGGAGCCCGGATACTTTGAGCCAGAGGCTGCGGGCCTCGTCGTCGGTGTGGTGGACCGTGCACCGGAGCCGGTCGGGCTCGAGGCCGAGGTACTCCTTGGAGGTCACGAACTCCCAGGCGTACTCGATGGCCTGCTGCTTGAAATAGTCGCCGAACGAGAAGTTGCCTAACATCTAGAAGAAGGTGTGATGCCGTTTGCTCAGCCCGACCTGTTCGAGATCGTTGTGCTTGCCGCCGGCGCGGACACACTTCTGACAGGTGGTGGCCCGGGCGTAGTCCCGCTGCTCTTGCCCGAGGAAGGTGCGTTTGAACTGCACCATGCCGGCGTTGGTGAACAACAGGGTTGGATCGTCGGCCGGCACCAGCGCCGCCGACGCGACTTCGCGATGCCCATGGGCCGCGAAGTAGTCGAGAAAAAGTCTTCGAATCGTGCGTGCGTGCATGACGCGGAATATAGGGAGTGCCCCCCCGGATCCGTGAGCCGGGCGGCCCGCCCTAGGCGACCGCCCGGATCAGCCGCACGACCTCGGATCCGGTATATCCGCGGCGGGCCAAGTAGGCCAGCAGCCGGCGCCGAACCGTAGCCGGTGGCAGCCCCTTGAGCTGCCCGGCGCGCCGGGCAATCAGGCCTTCAATGGCCACCTGCGCCACCTCCGGCGCACTCAACCCTTCGAGCGCCGCCTCCACCAAGTCCTTGGCAACCCCCATCTGCACCAGCTCCCGCCGCAACCGGGCCGGGCCCCGCCCCCGCTCCGAACGCGACCGGACGTAGAATACGGCAAACGCCCGATCATCGAGATACCCACCGGCTGCGGCCCGGTCCAACGCCAACTGGACCATGTCGGGCGGATGGCCCTTGAGCGCCAGCCGCCGCTCCAAGTCGCGGCGCGCAAACGGTCGCCGGCCGAGCAGTCGGATCACCGTGCGGTACGCGGCCTCCTGGTCAATCGCCCGGCTCAGCCGACCCGCTTGGTCGGGGCCGATGACGACCCCGACCTCCAGCCCCTCCTGACGAATCGCGTCCGCCGGCACGAGGAACACCGTTTTCCCACCGATGACGATGCGGACGGTTCCCTCGCGCCGGATGTCGGGCTCGATCGCCTCGATCGGCCTATTCGGCGTCACTCTCGTCCTCAGGGGGGCCGAGCCCCGGTTTCACCCCGAGCCAGTCTTTGACCTTCTGCTCAACCTCGGCCAGCATGACCTGATTGTCCCGGATGAACAGCTTGGCGTTCTCCCGGCCTTGGCCGATCCGCTGTTCGCCGTACGAGTACCAGGCGCCTGACTTCTGGATGATGTTGGCTTCCGAAGCCAGATCGACCAACAGCCCGGTGTGGCTGATGCCTTCGTCGAACAGAATGTCGAATTCCGCCTGCTTGAACGGCGGCGCCACCTTGTTCTTGACCACTTTGACCCGGACCCGGTTGCCGATGATGTTCTCCCGCTCCTTGACCGGACCGACCCGCCGGATATCGAGCCGGAGCGAGGCGTAGAACTTGAGGGCCTTCCCGCCGGTCGTGGTTTCCGGATTCCCGAACATCACCCCGATCTTTTCGCGGAGTTGGTTGATGAACACCACCGACGCGTTGGAGCGGTGAATCGCTCCGGCCAGCTTCCGAAGGGCCTGGCTCATCAGCCGGGCCTGCAAGCCCATGTGACTGTCGCCCATTTCGCCTTCGATTTCGGCCTTTGGCACCAGCGCCGCCACCGAGTCGATGATCACCAAATCCACCGCGCCCGACCGGACCAGGATCTCGACGATTTCGAGCCCCTGCTCCCCGGTATCGGGCTGCGACACCAGCAGGCTGTCGACGTCCACGCCGAGCCGCCGGGCGTAGTCCACGTCCAGGGCATGTTCGGCGTCCACGTACGCCGCCGTGCCCCCGGTTTTCTGGACGTTGGCCGCCAAGTGGAGACACAAGGTGGTCTTACCCGACGACTCCGGACCATAGATCTCGGTAATCCGACCCCGCGGGATGCCGCCGATCCCGACCGCGGCATCGAGGTTCACCGCCCCGGTCGAAATGGCCCCGATTCGCTCCTTGGGCGCATCGGTTCCCATCCGCATGATGGAACCCTTGCCGAGCTGTTTTTCGATCTGGGCAATGGCGAGGTTGAGGGCCTTCCGGCGGTCGGCGGTGTGCCGAGATTCTTCTACGGGTGGCATTGCGAGGGTCCCCTTTGGGATTGAAGTACACTGTATCAATGTGGCCGTTTGTGCTCCACAACATTACTTCTACGAATCTAATGCCGAACATTGTCCGAAGCAAGTGGTACACTTTTTCACTTTTCCACACCCCTCCAGGCATCTTCGATGTGGAGAACTTGTGGAAAACCTCCCACTGGCCAGCTGACCTCCACCACATCAAAACGGTACTCATCGCGGGGCCGACCTCGACGAACGATCCAGATTCCGGCCACCAAACCCAAGACCTGGCGTTTCCGCCAGCCAATCGATTCGGCCCCGGTGCCGAAGGCCACGCCCGAGCGGGTTTTCACCTCGACGAAGGCGACCAGATCCCCCCGGCGGGCAATCAGGTCGAGGTCATGATGCCCGAACCGGAACCGGTGGGCTTCGATCCGCCACCCGACCGACTCCAGGTACTTGGCGGCGGCCAGTTCGCCGGCCAGTCCCCGCCGGTGACGGGGGTCGCGCCATTCGGCGGCGGGTCGGACCACGTTGGGCATTGGCATGAGCCAACATAGGAACCGCCCGCCGGATCAAATAACCCTTCGAACCCGAGCCAGGGCCCAATCAGCGCAATTCGGTTCCGCCCTGACAATTGGTTCGCTCCGACCAAGACATCCGCCCCAGACTCGCCTATGGTTGACGCCGGTTGTACCTCCCCATTCTCCCGGAGTTCCTCGATGGCGATTTCCCGGCTCATCCTCCTTCTCGCCGCGGCCCCCCTGCAGAGCCAGGAGTCGAAGCCGGCCGGCGGGGACGACCTCGTCGGGCTCTGGGGCGGCCAGCTGAACCAAGGACCAGCTATCCGCGGGGAACTGACCCTGGAGCGCACCGCCGGCTGGTGGACGGTCCGGATCGCCGGCCTCGAGTTTACGGCGCCCCAAACCGGCGACAGTATCCGGTTCCAAGTGCCCGGCAATCTCGGGGAATTCCGAGGACCGGTCGGCGCCGGAGCCGCGCCGATCCGGGGCTTCTGGATCCAACCTGCCGGGATGGGACCGCGCCACGCCTCGCCGGTGACCCTTCGGCGGGTCCGGCCCGGCACCTGGCGGGGAACCGTGGTCCCGCTCGAGGAGCGGTTCCGTCTCTACCTCTCGATCCGTCGGGAGCCGGACGGCTCCCTCCGGGGCTCCTTCCACAACCCTGAGGCCCGCTGGAACGGCGGAACCGCCTGGTTTCGGATTTCCCGGGAGGGCGACCAGATCCGTTTCACCGACCCAAATACCGGCCGGCAACAGTTCAGTCAGCCGTACGATTCGGTCGAGCGCCGGATCATGATGGACTTTGGGACCCCGATGGCGCTCACCCCCGTTGGGCCGGAAACCGCCGTCGGCTTTCTGGCCCGGCTGGCGACCCAGGCCCCCTACCGGTATCGGGTCCCGGTGCCGCGGCCCGATGGTTGGCCAACCGCCGCCGCCGGACTGGTCGGGCTCGAGGAGGCGTCGCTCGCCGCCCTGGTGCGGCAACTCGCCGCCACGGTGCCCACCAGCGACACCGCGCCCCTGGTCCATTCGTTGTTGCTGGCCCGCCACGGCAAGCTGGTGCTCGAGGAATACTTCTTCGGCTTCTCGGCCGACCGGCCGCACGACCTCCGGTCCGCCGGGAAGACGTTGACGTCGATCCTGGCGGGTACCGCGATCGACGCCGGCGCGCTGTCGGGCGTCGATGCCCCGGCCTATACCGGTCCCGACCCCCGAAAACGCCGGATCACGCTTGGCCATCTGTTGACCCACAGCTCCGGCCTGGCCTGCAACGACATGGACGACGCCTCCCCGGGCAACGAGGAGCGGATGCAGGGTCAGCGAGCCCAGCCGGACTGGTACCGGTACTTTCTCGACCTGCCGCTCACCTCGGAACCCGGCAGTACCTACGCCTACTGTTCGGCCGGCATTAACCTGGCCGGCGGCCTGGTGGGAGCCGCCACTCGGACCTGGCTCCCCGAGTACTTCGACCGGACCATAGCCAGGCCGTTAGGCATCGAGCGCTATCATTGGAATCTGATGGAATCGGGTGAGGCCTACGCTGCGGGCGGCGCCTCGTTCTTGCCGCGCGACCTCCTCAAGATCGGGCAGCTCTTTCTGAACGGCGGGCGCTGGCACGGCCGGCAGGTCGTCAGCCGCGGGTGGGTCGCCCGGTCAACCGGGCACCGGATCACCACCCCCGACGGCGGATCCGACGGCTACGGCTGGCACCGCTATACGATCCGGGTCGGGAATCGGTCGTACCAGGAGTTTGAAGCGAGTGGAAATGGGGGCCAGTTCCTGATCGTGATTCCGGAACTGGATCTGGTGGCGGTCATTACGGCTGGCAACTACAACCAATATCGGATTTGGCGGGCGTTCCGGGCGTTCGCGGTCCGAGGGGTCCCTACCCGCAGTACTCGTCCAACTGATCGAAACTGATCAGCACTTCGCGCGGTTTGCTGCCATCCGGCGGCCCGAGAATGCCCGCCGCGTGCAGTTGGTCGATGACCCGGGCGGCCCGGCCGTACCCGATCCGAAGCTTCCGCTGCAACAGCGAGGTCGAGCCGCCTTGGTTCTGGAGGCAGGCCTCGGCCGCCTCCCGGAAGAGCTGGTCCCGGTCGGCGTCGGCGGCACCCTCGGGGCCACCGGCCTCATCCGACTCCTGGGCTCGCATGAACTCGAGAATATCGGCCTCGTCCCGCTCCTTCTGCTCCGCCGCCCGGCGGGCTTCGCGCCGGGCCCGGAACCACTCCATCACGGCCTCGGTTTCTTCGGTGCCGATATAGGCGCCTTGAATCCGCATCGGCTCGCTCTTGCCCGGGGGCAGGAACAGCATGTCGCCGTTGCCTAACAGCGCCTCGGCGCCGTTCTGATCGAGGATGGTCCGGCTATCGACCTTCGAGGCGACCCGGAACCCGATCCGGCTCGGAAAGTTCGCCTTGATGAGACCGGTCAGGACGTTCACCGACGGCCGCTGGGTGGCGAGAATCAGGTGAATCCCGATGGCCCGGGCTTTTTGGGCCAGCATCGCAAGGGGGGTTTCGACCTCGGCCGCGACGGTCATCATCAAGTCGGCCAACTCGTCGACGACGATGACGATGTACGGCAGGATCCCTTCACCATAGATGTCGGACTGCGGGGTGTCGGGCGCGGTCGTCTCGACTTGGTTGCTGATGTCCTTGAGCGTCGGCGTCGGCCGGAGCGGGTTCCGAAGGGACTTACCCTCCTCGAGCTTGCGGTTGAAGTCGGCGATGTTCCTCGACCCGTTGGCGTGCAGCAGCTCGTACCGCCGGTTCATCTCGTAGACGGCCCACTTCAGGACCCGGGCGGCATCGTTGTTGTTGGTGACGACTTTGTGCCGGAGGTGGGGCAACTCATTGTACATCGAGAGCTCGACCATCTTCGGATCGACCATCAGGAAGCGGAGCTGCTTGGCGGTGTACCGATAGACCAGACAGCTGATGATGCTGTTGATCCCGACCGATTTGCCGGTGCCGGTGGCGCCGGCAATCAAGAGGTGGGGCATCTTCGCCAAATCGGCAATGACCGGCTTGCCCTCTAAGTCCCGGCCCAGCACGACCGGCAGGATGGCCTTGGACCGATCCCACTCTTCGGCCTCGAGCATTTCACGGAGCGTAACCATCCGCGGCGAGGGATTCGGCACCTCGACCCCCACCGCACCTTTGCCGGGAATCGGCGCGACCCGGATGCTCGAGGCCCGCATCGTAATGGCCAAGTCGTCGGCGAGCGCGATGATCCGCCCCGCCTTGACGCCGGGCGCCGGCACCACTTCGAACTGGGTCACCACCGGCCCGCTGGTCCGCCCCGCGATGGTGCCGTCGACCTTAAAGGTGCGGAGCGTGTCCATCAACAGTTGGCCCAATTTGTCGAGGGCGGCGTCGTCGGCGGTCGTGTCCTGGGCCGGAGGAGACTGCAGCAACTCGACCGGCGGGAGTTCGTTCTCGTCACCGGTTGGCAGGACCGCGGCAACGGCGGCCTTGAGGGCTTTGGCCACCTTGGCCACCGGCTTCTTCTTCTCCGGCTTGGGCTCCGGCTCGGGCGGGGCCTCGACCACTTGGTCGTCGTCCACCAGCGGGGTCGGTACTGCCTTGGCCACCCGTTTTGCTTTCGCGGGGGCCTCGGCCGGCGCCGGCACCACCCCGGGCCGGTCGGCCTTCTCGAGCCGGCGGAGCGGATGCCAGGCCAGCGTCAAGATCGTCAGGGCCGACCCCGACAGGAACGCCAACAACAGGCCCCCGGTCTTCCCGATCAGACCGGTCGCGCCGTAGGCCAACAAACCGGGCACGATTCCGGTGGCCCGGGCCGGCACGGTCCAGTCGAGCAGCGGCGGATCGAAGGCGGCCGGCGCGGCGCCGGTCACCACCCCGATGGTGAACGGGACGATCAGTGCCAAACCGCCGAGCAGGAGCGCGGTCCGTTTCATGTCGAGGCGGGGTAACCGGTCGAAGCCGGCCAGGGCCAGCGCCAACCCCAGCACCGGCAGGCCGACCGCACCGGCGCCCAGCCCCTTCCAGAGCAGGCTGCCCAACGTCCGGCCCACCGCCCCGGTGGGAATCTCGGGCACCAGGCAGAGCCCGACGAAGACGCCGAGCACCAAGGCCGAGAGGGCGCCCAGCCGGCGGCGGTCGTCGGTCGTCATCCGGGCATCACCACCAACCGCCGGTCGTGAAACACCGGCAGGACCGGATAGCGGTCCTGTTTGGCCGCCTCGCTGACGTCGTCCGCCATCCCGATGGCCTCGAGGCCCCGCCCCGCGGCCGACCGCACCAAGGGCAGATCCCACCGCCGGCCGTAGCGGCGCACCAGATCGACCGCGGCCACCGCGGCATCGTTCAAACCGTCGAGCCGGGTCCGGCTGCCTAACGTCTCCATCACCAGCCGGCCGGCCGTGTAGGCGTCGTCGAGCCCGAACCGGCCGTCGCGCCCGGCACACACGATCAGGAGGTCGAGGCCGTCGGCCAGCAGCTGCCGGGCCCGGGCGCCCGCCACCGAGAGATTGACCGCCGAGGCGACATACACATGGGCCGCACCCGCGGTCGCGAGGAGCGCCCCGGTGCCGTTGGTCGTGGTCATCACCAGGGTCTTGCCCTTGACCCGTGACTCGGTCATTTCAAGGGGGCTGTTCCCGAGGCCGAAGCCGGGAATCGGTTTGCCATGCCGTTCGCCGGTCAGGACGACATCGTCCGATCCGAGCGTCTGGAGCAGCTTCATCGCCTCTTCGATCGAACCAACCGGGATGATGCTCTTCGCGCCGTGATAGAGCGCCGCGCTCATCGTGGTGGTGGCCCGGAGCACGTCGATCACGAAGACCCCCCGGCCCGCGACCTCATCTTTCGCGAGGCTCGCCGGCGTGAAGGCCACATCGAGGCTCATGGTTCCGGACGAAGGAGTTGGTTTTCCCGCTCGAGGAACCGGGTGTCGATGGTGCCGGCCACGAAGTCGGGATGGCGAATGACCCGGGCCAGAAACGGAATCGTGGTCGTGATACCTTCGAGGATAAAGCTGTCGAGGGCCTGCCCCATTCGCCGGAGCGCCTCGTGGCGGTCCCGGCCGTGCACGATCACCTTGGCCAACAGGGAATCGTAGTGGGGCGGGACCCGGTACCCGGCATAGACATGGGTGTCGACCCGGACGCCGGGCCCCCCCGGGGGATGGTACGCGGTGATCAGACCCGGCGACGGCTGGAAGTTCCGATACGGGTCCTCGGCGTTGACCCGGCACTCGATCGCGTGACCCCGGAGACAGTTGAAGCTGACCGGGAAGCTGAGCGGCTCGCCCGCCGCCACCCGAACTTGCTCCTTGACCAAGTCAAACCCGGTGACCATTTCCGTGACCGGATGTTCGACTTGAATCCGGGTGTTCATTTCCATGAAGTAGAATGAGCCGTCGGTGTCGAGCAGAAACTCGATCGTCCCCGCCCCGACGTAGCCGATGGCCGCCGCCAACGACACCGCCGCCGACCCCATCTGATCCCGGAGTTCGGCCGACAGCGCCGGACTCGGGCTCTCTTCGATCAGTTTCTGGTGGCGCCGCTGCACCGAGCAGTCGCGCTCGCCCAAATGCATGACCCGCCCATGTTGATCGCCGATGATCTGGATTTCGACGTGGCGGGGATGCTCGAGGTACTTCTCGACATACACGTCGCCGTTGCCAAAGGCCGACAGCGCTTCGTTCTGGGCCAGCCCGAACAACTGGGCAAACTGGTCGGCGTCGTGGGCGATCCGCATCCCCTTCCCGCCCCCACCGGCCGTCGCCTTGATGATGACCGGGAACCCGATCTCCTGGGCCACCACCAGCGCCTCATCGACATCGGCCAGGATGCCCGCCGAGCCCGGCACCGTCGGCACCCCGGCCTCCTTGGCCAGCCGGCGGGCGGAGGCCTTGTCGCCCATCTGCCGGATCTGATCGGGCGTCGGACCGATGAAGGTGATGTTCGAGGCCCGGCAGATCTCGGCAAATTCGGCGTTTTCGGCCAAGAAACCGTAGCCCGGATGAATGGCGTCGGCCCCGGTGATTTCGGCCGCCGCGATCAGGCGTGGAATGTTGAGATAGGAGCTCCGGCTCGGCGCCGGCCCGATGCAGACGTCGTCGTCGGCAAACCGGACATGGAGCGATTCCCGGTCGGCCTCGCTATAGACGGCCACCGTGTGAACTCCGAGTTCCCGACAGGCGCGAATCACCCGAAGGGCGATCTCGCCGCGATTAGCGATCAGAACCTTGTTAAACATGCCGGTCGTTGGAGGTAGTTCGACGCCGAAACGCCCCGAGTCCGCCATCTGGCTGACCCGGGCTTCCCGGTTTCAACGTCGAAGAATGCCGATCAGGTCGGCGACACGTCTCTGGTCAAGTCCGACGGCGCCCCGTTGATCCCCGGAACATCGGAGAACGTCCGGTCCGAGGCCGCCGTCACCCCAGCGGCCCGCAAGGCGAACTCGCTCGGGTTACTCGCGTAGAACAGGGCACTGTCATAACTGATGACGCCCCGCTTGTACCACTGCATCAAGGATTGGTCGAACGACAGCATTCCGTACCCGACCGACCCTTCGGAGATCAGGTCGGGAATGTTGAGCGATTTCTCCAGGCTCCGAACGTTCTCGGCAACCGCCGCCGAATTGATCAAGACCTCCGCCGCCGGGACCCGGCCCCGGCCATCGATCCGCGGCACCAACCGGAGACACACGATCGCCGCGAGGGCCGTCGACAAGAGCGACCGGATTTCCTGTTGTTGGTGGGGCGGGTAAAACGACAGGATCCGGCTAATGGACTGGGTCGCGTCGGTCGTGTGCAGGGTCGAGAACACCAAGTGGCCGGTGTCGGCTGCCTTGAGCGCGGTGTCGAGGGTTTCCTGGTCGCGGATTTCGCCGATCAGAATCACGTCCGGATCCTGCCGGAGCACGTGCCGGAGCGCCGCACCGAACGACAGCGTGTCGCTGCCGACCTCCCGCTGGGAGATGTTCGACATCTGATCGCGATGGAGGAACTCGATCGGGTCTTCCACCGTGATGACGTTGCAGCGCCGATGCCGGTTGATGTGGTGGATCATCGCCGCCAAGCAGGTCGATTTGCCGGACCCGGTAATCCCGGTGACCAAGACCAATCCGCGGGGCTTGAGCGCGATGGTTTCCAACACTTCCGGCACCATCAGCTCCTTGAGGGTTCGGACCTCGTACGGAATGGCCCGAAACGCAAAGGCGAGGGTGCCCCGCTGCTGATAAATGTTGGTCCGGAACCGGCCCACTCCAGGCACCCCGATGGCAAAGTCCGCTTCCTTCTTCTCGGCGAATTCCTTGACTTGCCGCGGCGTCATGATCTGCTCGGCCAGGTGCTTCAGCTCCTCCGGCCGGATCGGCTGCATCGGCAGGGCCTGAAGATCACCGTTGACCCGCACGGTCGGGGGGCGGCCCACTTTGAGCAGCAAGTCGGACGCCTGCCGCTGGACCATCTGCGAGATGGCTTGTTTGAAGTTGAACGGGGCCGGTCCGGTAATCTCCCCGCCGCCGACCGGCTCACCCATTGGGATCCACCCGGTAAAGGACCTGGCCGAACTCAACCGGAGCCGAATCCTCCACGCACACCTCGCGAATGACTCCGCCGAACTCGGCCTCGATTTCGTTCATGATCTTCATCGCCTCGATGATGCACACCGTCCGCCCGGGCGAGACCCGGGCTCCGGCCTTGACGTACGGCTCGGACCCCGGCTCCGGGGCTGCATAAAAGGTGCCTACCATGGGCGACTTGATCTCTTTGAGCGTCGAGCGGGCCGGTTCGGCCGGCACCGCAGGGCCGGGAGGCGGTGCCGGGGCGGCTGGCACGGCATGCATCGGCATCATGGCCATCCCGGCCGGGGCCGAAAAGCCGTTGGAGGTCCGGGTCAGCACCACCCCGGTGCCGAACCAGCCCTTCAGCTCGATCGAACCCACTTCGGGGGTTTCCCGGAGGAGGTCGACCAACCGCCGAACGTCCTTGATGTCGACCCCCTTGATCCCGGGGACCTTCTCGAACACTGCAGCGAGTGCCTTGATCTCTTCAGGAGTCATCGGTTACCGACGGTGCATTTTAGGTCAGTTCCATTAGATCGGTTTTGCCGTCGGACAGGCAGACGGCCTGGTCCTCGAGCAAAACCACATCGTCCTCGATCCGAACGCCACCCCAACCTTCAAAATAGACCCCTGGCTCGACTGTGACCACCGCCCCGATCGGCAAGAGAGCCTCGCTGGTCTGGGAGAGCCGGGGAGCCTCATGGACTTCGAGCCCTAAGCCATGGCCCAGCGAGTGCCCAAAGGCCTCCCCCATCCCCGCCCGGGCGATCGGGTCGCGGGCCAGGGAATCGGCCTCCCGGCCGGTCAGCCCGGCCCGGAGGCCCTCCCGGGCCCGCATTTGGGCCTTCTGGACCACATCGTAGACCATGCGCTGCCGTTCGTCAGCCCGGGCCCCAACCACGAACGTCCGGGTAATGTCGGAACAGTACCCGCCCACCTGGGCCCCGAAGTCCATCACGAGAAAGTCGCCCGAATGGATCGGCCGGGCGGTCGAACGGGCATGGGGCAGCGCACTCCGAGGGCCGGACGCCACAATCGACTGAAACGGGTGCCATTCGCTGCCGCGACGGCGAAGTTCCGCCTCCAGGTCGGCGGCGACGTCGAGTTCAGTCCGCCCCACCCGGATCCCGGACTCGACCGCCGCCAAGGCCTCAGTCGCCAACCGGGCGGCCTCGCCGATCGCGGCAATTTCGGCGTCGTCCTTCGTGGCCCGAAGCTGCTCGACCACGTTACTCACCGGGACGAGTTCAAGGCCCGCCGGCTTCAGGTGATCCAGATCGGCCAGGGTGGTCCGGGCCCGGTCGATCCCCACCCGGGTAATCTGGTGGGCGGCCAGGGCCTGTCGGATCCCGTCCCACAAATTGGATCGTTCGACCCGGACATCGACGCTCCGCCCGACTTCTCCCGGGGCCTGGGTCGCGTACCGAAAATCGGTCACCAACACCACCCGGGCTCCGGTTACCAGCATCTTGGCCGAGGTGCCGGAGAATCCCGCCAAATACCTGATGTTGGCAGACCCGGTCACGATCATCGCCTCGAGCCCGAGATCCGCCAGTCCCTTCCGGAGCGCCGCCTGCCGCCGTTCCGTGCCGCTAGCCATCCGTCAGCCGGGCCGCCAGGGCCCGGAGGCCGAGCAAATAGCTCTGGGGCCCAAACCCGGCAATGACGCCGAGCGCCAAGTCGGCGACCAGCGAGTGCCGCCGCATCTCATCCCGGGCAAACGGGTTCGAGAGATGCACTTCGACGAACGGGGTCTGGACCGCCAACAGCGCGTCCCGAATGGCCAGACTGGTGTGGGTGTAGGCCCCGGCATTCAAGATTAAGCCGTCGGCCCGGCCCGGCAGTGACTGGATCTGATCGATCAGGGCACCCTCATGGTTGCTCTGAGACCATTCGATGGCCATCCCGAGGTGCGCCGCCTCGACCCGGACGAGCGACTCCACTTGGTCGAGGGTGGCCCGGCCGTAGACCTCGGGCTCCCGGGTACCCAACCGGTTCAGATTGGGTCCGTTGAGGACGGTGACCCGCATTACCGGCGGAGCCCTTTCAGCCAACCGGTGAAGCTCTCGAGGTCATCGCCTGGGCCGGGTTCGTCGGATCCGGGCAGAATCCCGGCCGTCGCGGCCTCCGCGCCGGGCTCTTCGGCGTAGAACTCATCGAAGCTGGGCCCTGCTTCGGCCGACACGGGCACGCTCTGGGTCCGCCGGTCTTCGCCGAAGACCGCCCCGAGACTCAGGCCCGAAGGAAGCTTGGCCTCCGGCGGTCTCGGCCGGCTGGCCGACAGCAACTGCTCGAAGAAGGACCGCACCGACGTGCCCCCGGTCAGCACGGCGGCAAACCCAGGAAGCGACAACGCCCCCGCCGGCTTGAGCTCGGCTTCGAGCCGCTCGATCGCCAGCCGGATCCGCTGGTCATCGGAGCTTCGGCCGACCAGCTGGCTGTAGACCGCGAGCGCGAGTTCCCGGTGCCCCTGCCGGAGGAAAATCTCCGCCATGGTTTCGGTCACCACCAGGTCGGGCTCCGCTTCCACTCCCGTCACCGCGGCTTGATCGTCGGCATCGAGCGACTGGTCGACTTCAACGTCGGCTTCAGCCACGACGGGGTCACCGACCTCAACCCGAAGTGACTCCGAGTCTCCCGCCTGCTGGTACTCAGTCGACGAGGCGGAAGAAAGCTCGATGGGGTCGTACCGCAGCACCTGGATCTGGTCTGAAAAATCGTCAACGATCTCGGCCCGGGGGAGGGAGTCGTCGCTCGGGGCTATCGGGTCCCGGACCGCCTCAGCCACGTCGAGGAGCGGGCTGGCCACCTCCGGTTCGGCGACCGGTGCCGGGGCCCGGTCGGGCGGCGGCGGGTTCGAGCCGGCCAGCGCCGAGCGAACCCGGTCCCACTGCGAGCGGGCTTCCTCGTTGTGGCGATCGAAATCGAGCAACCGCTCCAACCGCCGCGCCGCCTCCGGGTAACGCCCCGCCCGCTCGGCGATCTCCGCCAAGCCCTTCAGGGCAATTCCGTTTTCCGGATCGAGATCGAGGACCCGGCCAAAGGAGGTCTCCGCCGCGCCATCGGCCCCGGAATCGACCAAACAGCGACCGCGGACGATATGGGCCGGCACGTAGTTGGGATGCTGGGCGAGACCGGCCTCGAGCAGTTCCAGGGCCTCCGCCACCATCCCATCCTTGCGATATGCTTCGGCCAAGGGCGCGAAGGTCAGCCCGAGCCGGTTTTCCTGCCACCGGCGTTGGAGTTTCTCGATTTCGCGGGATGGCGCCATAGGTTTTCGTGCCTTATGCGCTAAGTTGTTGCGGCATTTGAGGTAACATTAGTACTTCGGAACCGGACCTGTCAATCGGCAACCCAACCCGACCGCTTGAGCAACACCCCGACGCAGGTTACCTTTTCCGGCTCCCCAGGTGTGGTTTTTCTCGGAGCGTATCGCCCCATGATGCAAGCATTTCGAAACGCAGCGAAGCCAGTCATCTTCGTGGTGACCATCTCGTTCTTTGCCTGGCTCGTGTTTGACCTGAGTGGGCTCGGCACCAGCACTGGGAGCATTTTTTCGTCCCAATCGGTCGGGAAAGTCAACGGCCGCTCGATCGATGTCCGGGCCTTTGACCAACGGGTCCAAAACGTGATGTCCCAACAGCAGCAGCAAGGGGCATCGCTCGGGCTCGACCAGATCCAGGAGATTCGGAATCAGGTCTGGGATGAATCGATCCGCGAGGTGCTGCTCCGGGCCGAATACGGGAAACGGGGCCTCTCGGTGTCGTCGGACGAAGTGGCGGACGCGATTCGGAACATCCCGCTGCCGGACCTTCAGCAGGTCGCAACCTTCCAGACCGACGGACAGTTCGACGTCGAGAAATATCAGCGCTGGCTCGCGTCTGCGGAAGGCCAGCAGTACGTCCCCGGCCTCGAAGCTCAATATCGCGACCAACTGCTCCAGGCCAAGCTGTTCCGTTCCGTGGTGTCGGACGTGTTCATCTCCGACGCCACGCTCTGGGAGCGCTACCGCGACGAGCGAGAGCAGACCAAGGTCGGGATGGTCCGGATCGACCCGGCCTCGACGGTCACCGATCAGAGCGCACCGGTCACGGCTCAGGAGGCCGAGGCCTATTACGGCCAGCACCGCGATGAATTCAAGCGCGAGAAGAGTGCCTTCCTGAGCTACTTGTACGTGCCGCGAACCACCGTGGCCTCCGACTCCGCGGCCGCCATGGCCCGGGCGCTGGCCGCTCGCGACGAGATCACGAGAGGCGCGCCGTTCGATGAGGTGGCCCGCCGTGAGTCATCCGACAGCCTGAGCGCCGCCAAAGGCGGCGACCTCGGTCAGTTGAAGCGTTCCGATCTCCCGGCGCCAGTGGCCACTGCCATGGCAAGCTTGCCGCTCAACACCCTGTCGGCCCCGGTTCTGAGCCAGTTCGGCTATCACCTCATCAAGGTCGAGAGCCGCACCGGCGATTCAGTGCGGGCCCGCCACATCGTGATCCCCGTCGAGGTCACCGGGGCCCACCGCGACCAGCTTGACAAGATCGCGGATTCCCTCGAACTCCTCGCCGCCGAGAAACTCGACCCGTCGGCGATCGATACCACCGCGCGGGCCCTCGGCCTCACGGTCCGGCGAGTCGGTCCGGTCACCGAGGGATCCCGGGTCTTCGTACCCGAAGGTGGGCAGGTGCCGGATGCCGGGGTGTGGGCGTTCCAGGCCAAGCCGGGCGAGCACAGTCAGATCATCGAAGCGCCGAACGCGTTCTACGTCTTCAGGCTCGACAGCACCCAGAAGGCGGGGGTCCCCCCTCTCTCGGCCGTCAAAGCGGAGGTCGAGGCCAAGGTCCGATCCGGCAAGAAGACCGAGGAGGCCAAACGGATGGCCGGGAATCTGGCGAAGCAGGTCGCCGCTGGCGCCGGCCTGGCCAACGCCGCCAAGGGGATGGGCTTCGAATACCGCGAAATAGGGCCCTTCGCGCGACTGTCGTCACCCTTGGGAGCGCCGACCCTGATTGGGACGGCGTTCTCTTTGAAGCAGGGAGAGATCGGCGGACCGGTGACCCTCAATGCCACGACCGGCGACGCGGGGGTCTACGTGTTTGAGGGTCTCGGGATTACGGCGGCCGACTCGGCCGACTTCGTGAAGAACCTCCCGTCGATCCGCCAGCAGGCCCTGCAGTCAGCCAAGCGAAGCCGGGTTCAGGCGTATCTTGCCGCGCTTCGGGAGTCGGCGACGGTGGTCGACCGCCGGTCGGATATCTACAAGACCGCGGCGCAAACCACCGCGGCCTTGCCGGCCTCGCGTTAGCGGGACGGCCGGCTCGGTCCGAAAAACGCCAAACGGGGCGACCACTGAGTGGTCGCCCCGTTTTCCGTTCGGTGCCGGCCCCGAATCTGACTTATTGCGAGAGCCGCTTTGGTTCACTCGATGTCGGCGGTTGGGCGGGTGCATCGAGTTGGCGCGACGGGGCTGCCCGGTCATCGGTGCCGCTGGTGACGGCGTCCGACGTGTCGGTGAGACTCCGCTTGAACTCCCGAATTCCCTTGCCAAGCGACTGCCCGATTTCCGGGAGCCGTTTGGCGCCGAAGACCAACAAGGCGATCAGGCCGAGAACGAGGATTTCGGTAAAGCCGATATTCGAGAACATGGCGAGACTCCTGCTAGAAAAGCGACCGGGCAACCAAGTAGGCTATCAGCACACCAAGCACACTAAGCAGCGATACCTCAACCCCGACAGGGCCGAGGGTGAAGTCTAGCACGAGGAGCTTCATGGTGACAGGTCCGAACTCACCCCGGGCGGCTGTGGTAAAGAACGCCCGGGCCGGACTTTCCGGTAGAATCCGGCTCAGGAATGCCTGGAGGAAACCGCCTAACAGAAAGCCAGTCACCAAGATGGCGACGTAGTAGCGGGGCCGACGGGGTCCGGATTTCATGGCCTAATTTCGACGTTCCATGACGAACGTCACGGCGGCTCGAAGGAGCTCGCGATCGGGGCCCGGCGCCAGCCATTCCAGTTCCCGGGCCGCCTCATCCGCCAGGCGCTGGGCCCGGCCCCGGGCATACTCGAGTCCGCCGGCGGTCCGAACGTGCTCAACCACCCCCGCCACTTGTTCGGCCGTGGGATCCGGAGCGGCCATGAGGGCGTTGACATCGCTCCGTTGCGGACCGGTCAGCCTGGGCAACGCGTGAATCAGCGGCAAGGTCACCTTGTGCTCCCTGAGATCGTGGCCAGTCGGCTTTCCGGTCACCGTTTCGACTTCGGTAAAGTCAAGCAGGTCATCGACGATCTGAAAGGCCATCCCGAGCGCATTTCCGAACCTGGCCATGGCCGCGCGCACCTCTTGAGACGCCCGCAGGGCGCCGCACTCGCACGCCCCCGAGATGAGGGAGGCCGTTTTGGCCCGAATCAGGAGATCGTAGCTCTCTTCGCTGAAGGTCAGCGGGTCGTGGGCCAGCAGCTGCCGCATCTCCCCGATGGTCATCTCGTTGGTGACCCGGCCGAGCACTTCGAGCGGTTTGAGGTCGGCGAGGTTGACCAACTCGATCACGGCCCGCGAATAGAGATAATCGCCCATGATCACCGACACCTGGTGACTGAAGAGCGCGTTGATCGTCGGCATCCCGCGGCGGAGGACCGAGTGATCGACGGAGTCGTCGTGCACCAAGGTGGCGAGGTGAATCAGCTCGACAACGGCGGCCAACCGGACCACCCGGTCATCGAGCGAGCCGGTGGCCCGGTTGACGAGGAATAACAGGGTCGGGCGGAGCATCTTGCCCTGCATCCGCAGGAGATGCGAATTGACGTCCCCGATCAGCGCAAAGTCGGCCTCGATCGCCCGGCCGATCTGGGTCCGGACCCCCTCGAGATTGTCGTGCAGGTCGGCCTGAAGATCGGCGAGCGACACCGCGGTTGCGCTCGAGGTCACGGCGCCCCCATCGTCAGACGCTGGACCCGGTCGCCGACATCGAGCAGCCGGATATCGACCGCCAGGGCCCGTTCGTAGTACCGGAGCGCCTCTTCGAACCGCCGTTGGGATTCGAGCGCCCGGCCGAGCCAATAGATCAACCCGATCTTGTCCTCGTCGCCCCCGCCCAGGCTTTCGATCGCCCGCCGCAGGACTGCCTCGGCGATGGCGAACCGGCCCTTATCGAAGAACGAGATCCCGAGTTGTTCGGAGGTCTTGAGCCGTCCCTCTGGAGCCCGGAGCGCCTTCTGAAATTGGGCGATTGCCTCGTCGAGGAGCCCCATTTCCTTGAAGGCGATGCCGAGGTCATAATGGGCCTGAAAGTCCTCGGCGTCGATGTTCTCATCGATGCCGCGCTTGAACTGCTCCAGGGCCTCGTGAAACGCGGCGTCTTCGTCTTCGATCGGCGCCCGCTGGCCGACCCGAATCCGGGTATCGCGGGTCAACGGCTCGTCGAAGATCAGGCTCCCGAGGTCGATGAACGACGAGGGGGGCTCGGGCGGCGGCGGCGCCGGCCGCGCGTCGGCTTTCGCGGCTTCGAGCGAAGAAATGGCGGCCCGGGCGATGGGGTTCCCCGCGTCGTGCTCGAGCACCCGCCGATAGACGTTGAGCGCATGGTCCACCCCACCGCCCCGGAGCAAAGCGGCCGCGAGCCCGAGATAGGAACCGACCATGGCCTCGCGATCGCCGGCCCGGTACGCCAGCTCGACCCGCTTTTGATACCGGAAGATGACATCGGGCTCGAGCTGAATCAGCTCCTCCGCCGTCCGGACGGCCTCCGGGAGCCGGCCGGTGGCCTCGAGTTGGCGAAGCGCCTCCTCGAGCGCGCCAATGCCCCCAGCCCGGTCGCCGATCTCAAACAGGACCCGGGCCCGATCGCGCGCGTAGGCCGCGACGTCGCTGACGGCGGGTTCCGGCTCCGGGGGCGGTTCGGCCCCGATGCCAGGACCCGACTCGGAGTCGACCGGGATGAAGACCAAGCCGTCCGAGGCCTCATCCTCGAGGGCAATCGGGTCCGCTACGAAGTCGTCCGCCTCGAACGACGCCTCGATCACATCCACATTGGGAAAAGCGTCGATGTCGAAGGGATCGGGGTCCGTCTCGTCGAGATTGACCGGCGTCGCCCCGAACGGCGACTCCGTGAGGAGCTTCGGCACTCGGTCGTCTTCGTCGGCGACCGACTCCCGGATGAACTCGAGACCGTCGATGACCCCACTGGTGTCCTGCCGCCACTCGTCGCCGGAGCCGGCGTTCAGGAGTTCCAGTCCATCGACCGGCCCGGTCGGTTCTGCGGGCCGATCGTAGCTCGCCCCAAGATCGAGAAAGACCAGTCCGTCGCCACCGGCCCCCGGACGATACGGCGACGGCAGGCTGGCACCCGGATTGGCCGCCGAGCCGGTGGCGTCGGACTCGAGCGTCTCGATCCGCTCCCGGCTGGCCTGAGACCCGGCGGCGCTGCCCCGCGACTCGAGCTCCACGGCTAGGCGTTCAAACTGCTCCCCGGCCTCTTCGTTCCGGGACGCCGCGCGGAGCAGCTCCACCAACATCGGACCGATATCAGGATTCCCGACGAACTGCTCGGCAAACGAATTGACGGCCTTCAGCGCCTCCTCGCGGTGGTGAAGCGCATCCATCCGCTCGAGGTACTCCACCAGATTGCGCTTGGCGTCGCTGACAAAATTCTTCCGGGCATTGAGCTGGGCGAGGCGGAGGTAGGTGCTGGTCCGGCCGGGGTTCGCTCGGAGGATCTTGCTGCACAACGCAATCGCGTTGTTGAAAAACCCCTGCTCGGTGTACAGATCGGAGGCCTGCTCGTAGGCGCGGATCGCGGCGCCGGAGTCGCCACCGCGCATTTCGAGATCGCCAATCCGGTTGTACAGCGACGGGTCCGGCACCCCTTCGCCCGACTCTTCGAACTCCCGGAGCGCTTTCTTATACACGTCAATGGCAGGACGCCACTGGCCGCTTTGCTCGTACTTGCGCGCCGACTCTTTGAGCTTGTCGAGGTTCATCCGACTCGCGAGTAAAGGGGGCCGAGTGGCACGAATCGCACTAGGCGCGTCAACATCTTGTAGCGGCGTAAGATAGGCCCGCTGGAACGGGCCAGGCAAGCCGGGTCGTTGGGGCCGCCGCCCGGTCGGGACGGCCTGCAGGGTCCGGGCCAGCGGCTCCCCGGGCCGATCGGACCTACCGCCGGTCGGATTGGATGGTGTTTTGGCGGTAATCGAACTTGATGTCCGGCAAATCGATCAGGGTCACCAGAAACGAGAACTGGAAGTTGCCATTCGGGCTTCGGAGGAATGAAAAGGTCGCCCGCCAGTCGTGGAGGTCGCGGGTCAGATTGAGCTGTTGCGACTCAAATTTCTTGTTGGTCACGTCAAACTGGGTGTTCCAGCTGACCTGCCAGAACTGGGTTGGGGCGAAGCTGGTATTGAGCGACAGATTGCTCCGGTTCGGGGCCCGGAGGGCGGCCGTCTGGGCCACGGGCCGGTTCCGGGCAATGGTCAAATTCACATTGGCGTTGAAGCCGCGCTGGCCCCGGGCGTAGCTCTGGTTGGACGTGAAGCCGGTGCCCCGGCGGAGGTCGTCGATCCCTCCAAAGGGAGACTGGCCCGGCAGGTTCGGGGTCCGGGCCGGCTGGGCCGTTTCCTTGGTCGCCGGTTCGGTGGTCAGGCCGAGCAGCCGCCCGATCGACTTAAAGGTGCCATCGGTCAAGGAAAAACTCGCGGTCACCCCCGACAAGAACGGATTGAACCGGGCGGTGTCGCTGTCGAACTGGCCGATGAAGAGATCGTGGGACAGCGACAAGTTGAGCCCGGGAACCAGATCACTGAGGAGACTGTTGGTCAGTGAACCGCTACCCCAACCGGTCCGGCCCGGCTGCTTGGCCTGTTCGAAATTATACGACATCCCGCTGGTGCTGATGCTCAGGATGCGAATCTTCTTGACCGCGGCGTCGGTCGTGTCGCCGGCCGGGCGTTTGGATTTGCCCTCGAAGTTCTGACTCAAGGTCAGGTTGAGGTTCTGGCTCGGAATGCTCTTCAACACCAGCGGCTGGCCGACCGGGGCAATGGCCCTGGCAAACTCGAGCGGAACATCGGCCGCCGGGCTATACGAATAGTTGAGCGACGGCTGAATCGTATGGCGGATCTTGGCCAGAGGGCCGATCCCGGGAAGGAACCCGTAGAACGTGGGCGACACCGACACGCCGAACTGCAGTCGCTTGCCTTGCCGGACGAACTGCCCGTCGGTCCGCTCGTTCCGGACGGCAAAGGGCCCCGACGTAATGTTGGTAATGCCGACGTTCGGCGTGACCTTCCAAGAGGTTCGGAACACGATCGGCAAGTTGATCCCGGTTTGCCAGTCGAATTCACTGCCGAATCCCCCACCCCGGACCCGCCGGACCGTGATCGAGTCGGTGGGATCCGGGGTGTCGTCGTTCGGCAGTTTGACCACTTCTTCCCGAAGCCCGGCGGAATCTGCATCGATCAAGCTCACCGCGTTCTGCCATTGGAATCCGCCGATCCGAAGCGGCGTGTTCATGGTAAACCGGCTGACCCGGCTCCCGCCGGTCACCTTGAGGGTGTCGACTTGGCCGCCGATCCCCCGGGGCACCAGCACCGACGGCAGCGGCTGACGGAAGCTCACGTCGCGATTGAAATTGAGGTCCGGCGACCAGGTGACGTTGGCCCCGAAATCCAGCGGCTTGGGCGAGACCGAAAGCGACGGCTCCGTCCGCGAGCCGCTCCCGTCGGTTACGTTCTGGCTCCGGGTCCAACCGATCGCGGCGTTGCCCCACTTGAACTGACGGTTCAAATTGGCGGAGCTTCGAATCTGCTGGGTCGTGAGGCGCGGATCGATCGAGTTCCGGCGAATGATCGAGGAATTGGTCGAGTAGTCGAGACTGACGTTGAGCTTGGTGGTGACGTTGAACGACTGGCTGTGATTCCAGACGATCCGGGTGTTGGAGTTCCCCGACCCCGACCCGATTTCGCTGCTCTTCGAGAAGCTGACGGCCCCCCTCGCAAACTTGTCGATCCACCGGTACTGCCCCTCGAAACCCAACTCGATGTACCGGTTCGAGAACCAATCGAAGCGGCCGAGCACATCGACATAGTCGTTGGGTGCCCAATAGTACCCGATGTTCCGCACGGTTCGATTATAGGCGCGGCTCGGCCGGACGATGTCGTTAAAACCAAATTCGGGGATCAAGATCCCCGAACGCCGCCCCCGCTTGGTGTCCTGAAAGAGGAACGGAATCCAGGCAATCGGGACGTCTCGGATATAGAGGACCGCGGGCCGCGCCACCATGACCGACCCGTTGACCCACTTGAGTTCCTTGGCCGCAAAGTGATAGTGCGAATCCGGCAAATCACAACTCGTAATCTCTTGGGCCCGGGCGTAGATCCGGCTGGTCGACGAATCCATGGCGATGTTACCACTGATGATCCAGTTGGCTCCCTGCTGGGGAAACGTCGTCCGGCCGTCCTGAACCAAGCCCCGTTCGGAACAGGTGTTGAACTGGACTTGGCGGCCGACCACCACAGTGCCCTCTTGAAACAGGTGGGGTTCCCCCTCCGCGTCGAACCGGCAATCACCTTCCCGATAGGTGATGTGGCGAGCCTCCAGGGTCGAGCCCGACCGCTCCGTCATGGCATTCCCGTCGAGTTTCACTTGGCGATCCACGGTTTGGACCCGGGCCGTATCCGACCGGTACCGAGTCACGTCGTACCCCTCGAGTTCGAGCAGATCATCGACGATCGAGTCCGGGGCGGCAAAGGTCAGCTTCGGGGCGGTGGGAATGCCGAGGCGGCGGGCGCTCGCGGTATCGAGCGGGGTTGCTGTCTTGGTCCCGGTATCGGCCGGATTCTGACGGGGACTCTGCTGGGGCACCGGCCGGGGTGGCGGAATCGGGCGCTGGGCGTCGAGCCGGGTTGGAAACCCGAACGCCACCAGCACCATCAGCGCGGCGGCGGCCGCCCGGAGCCGCCGCCGGTGGACGATCCACGCCCCCGCAAACCCAACCTCGTACAGGATCAACAACGGAATCGACATCATCATCATCGAGAAGAGGTCGGTACCTGGCGAGAGAATCGCTCCTCCCGCAAAAGCCAGGACCGCGGCAAACCGGCGGAACCGGTGCAGCATCGCCGGGGTCACGACCCCGAGAACCGCCAACATGATGATGACCAGCGGCAGTTCGGCCGAAATCCCCATGGCCAGCACCACCTGAAGCACGAATGAAAAATATTCGCGATAGGTGATCAGCATATCGAACGTGCCGGGCTGGAACCCGAGCAAGACGCGAAGGGCCTCGGGTACGATGAAGATGAAGCTCAGCACCGCACCGCTGACGAACAGGAGGAACCCGGCGAAGAGCGCCGGGACGATCGCCCGCTTTTCCCGGTCGTAGAGCGCCGGGGCCAAGAACGCCCAGAGTTGCCAAATGAGGACCGGCGACGCCAACACCAGCCCCACGATGAACCCGAGCTGCAACACGATCATGAACGGCTCGGTCGGGCTATGAATGACGAGATGCCGGCCCTCGAGCAGCGGCGTGATCGGGGCTTGCAGGATGTCGACGAGGCGGAACTGGCTGACAATCCAGATCCCGGCCCCGACCGCCGCCGCCAGGGCAATCACGGCCTTCACGAGTCGACTTCGAAGTTCCTCGAGGTGGTCGAGGAACGGCATTTCACCGCTGGACCGAGCCATCACCCACTCAACCTTAAGGTTTCAGCGCCTCGAGCCGGGTCTTGGCCAAGTCGGCATCTTCGGACCTCGGATACTCGGCGACCACCCGCTGGTAGGCGGCCCGGGCTCGGACCGGATCTTTGAGGCTCTGTTCGTACAGGCGGCCGACCTTGTACAGCGCGGCCGGCGCCCGAGCCGACTGCGGATACTTCGCGGTCACCTCGGTAAACCGGGCAATCGCGGTATCCGGCGAGGCGGTCTCGAACGTTTCGGCCACGAAATAGAGCGCGTCAACGGTGTTGGGATGCGTGGGATACTGTTGCAGGAAATCGAGAAACGCCCGCCGAGCCGTTGCGACGCTGCCGCGCCGGTATTGCTGGAGAGCCGCGTTATACATCTGCTCGGCCGACGCCGCCGGAACCGTCCCCGGACCGCGGACCGCGGTGTCCGGCACGGCCGGCGCGACCGGAGTGCCGATCTGGGCCTCGGCTCGAGCATCGAGTTGGCCCCGGAGTTGGCTCAGGTTGCGCTGACTTTGACCAACCACCTCTTGCACCGCCAACAACTGCCTCATAATGTCGGTGACGTCGTTGGTGGTCTTCGCGTCCATGACCCGGAGCGCCTGGCGGGTCGTCGTCAACGAGTCGATGACCTGCTGCTGGAGCCGGATGATCCGGGCCAAGTCGGCGGCCCGAACGGAATCGTGACGGGCCGTTTCGGCCCGGAGCACCATGACCTGGGTCTCGACCCGGCGGACGTTCCCCTTGGTCGCGCAGCCAACCAGCGAGGCCAGGGATGCCGCCACGACCCAGCGACGCATCACCGCGGTCTCGCCAAACGGGCCGCCCCGGCCACAAGTTCGAACTCATCCCGGCGGTTCTTGGCCCAGGCGGCTTCACCGGACGTTGAGTCGGCCGGCCGTTCCTCGCCGAACGACACCGTCTCGATCCGGTTGCCGTCGATGCCCTTGGCCTCGAGATACCGCTTGGCGCTGGTGGCCCGCTTGTTCCCGAGGACCAGGTTGTACTCATCGGATCCCCGCTCGTCGCCGTGGCCCGAGATCTTGATCCGAAGGGCGGGATTGGCCAGCATGATGGCGGCCTTCTGATCGAGCACCGGCTGCCCATCCGCCCGGATCGCGTCCTGATCCAGGTCGAAGTAGATCGACTCCTGCATGGCCCGGGTCAGGTCGGCGGTAATCGCCGCCGCATCCCCGGCCCCGGGATCGGTCGGAGTGGTTGTCCCGCCGGTGGT
Source organism: Gemmatimonadota bacterium (assembly GCA_031431925.1). Lineage (GTDB taxonomy): Bacteria > Gemmatimonadota > Gemmatimonadetes > Gemmatimonadales > GWC2-71-9 > SHZU01. Next base: position 29,745 of record JANPEL010000388.1, read on the forward strand.
CCCACCCGGGGTGACGGTCCCCGGGGTGGTGGTCGTTCCGCCGGTTGGGGTCGGCACCGCGTCTGGCTGCTTTTTGCCGCAGGCCGACAACATCGCGAGTGCAAGGATCATGGATCGAAGACGCATGCGGTGGTTCTCCCTTTGAGGCGAAGTCGTTTCAGGCTTTGCTTCAGCGGCCGCGACCAATGGGCCGTGACCACGACGGTAATCGAGCGGAACCGGGCGTCGCGAGCTGCCGAACCCGGCCGGTTTCCAAGTCCAAAACGTGGAGCTGTCCGCGACCGGTCCGGTTCGACACAAACACCAGGTGACGGCCATCGGGCGCGAAGCTCGGATCCTCATTCCGCCCCGACGAGGTCCTCGCTTTGAGCTGCCGCGCCGAGACGTCGAAGGTCACGATCTGCGGACTGCCCCCGGACTCGCGGTGAAACACAATGGTGGTGCCGTCGGTCGACCAATCAGGGGCAAACGAACTGCCCGACGCCCCATAGTCAAACGGAATCATCAACTCCTGATCCGTCCCATCGGCCGCCATGGAATAGATCTGCGGCGACCCGGCCCGGTTGGTGACAAACGCGATCCGCCGACCGTCGGGAGAATAGACAGGCGAGAGGTTTTCTGCAAACCGCCCCGCGGTCAATCGCTCGACGCAACAGAGGTCCGCGACATTGACCGCATGGAGGTTGGCGGCTTGCTCGGTCAGCCGCGAAAACACCAGCTTCCGCCCGTCAGGCGAGAAGGACGGCGTGATGTTCTGGCCGACGTTGGTCGTCGGCACGACCTGCCGGGTACCCGTGGCCACCGACTGAACGATGATGGTCCCGGCCCCTTCCCCGCCGAGCTGGGTATAGGCGAACCGGCTCCCGTCCGGGGACCAGACCGGCGAGATCACCAGGAGGTTGGTGGGGCTCATCGGCACCACCCCATGACCGTCGGAATCGACCCGGTAGATCCGCTTGTCGCCGTTGTTGAGGAAGAGCATCCGGGTGGCGGCCACCCCGGGTTTCCCGGTGACCCAGCGGACGATCTCGTCGGAAACCCGGTGCACCGCCATTCGGGCCTCACCCTGGCCTGACGGATCGAGCGGCACGGCCATCTCCTGCCGAACGAACTCCGCGGCCAGGTCATGGAGACGGACCGCCACGGTGCCGTTGACGCTCACGATCTCGACCGCATAGCTCGCCCGGAGGGTCCGATAAAGCGCATAGTTAATCGGCGCCCCGGTCGCCGGACCGACCGGCCCGCCGGTGGCGGGGAGCGCGATGACTTCAAATCGGTCGCTGAAATCGAGGTCCCGAGCCACAATGCCACGAATCGAGTCGAGCGCGACCACCGTCGGCATCACCACCAGGCCAGGCCGAACCCCCGGGTCGTACACGCCCTGAACCCGAACCGTGTCCTGGGCCGTGGCCGAGCTCACGGTCAGGATGCCGACCAAGAGAAATGCTCCGCTCCAACGCCTCATGGCCGATTCCTCGGTCGGAAGAGAAACGCTACCTGCAGGATGTCCGCCGGCCAAACCTTCGGCAGCGGACCAAAGGCAAGATCCTCCGCCGCCTTCTCGATGGCCCCCTGCGCTTCGAGATCGAAGGAATAACTGCGGGACGTCCGAATCACCCTGATATCTCGCACCGAACCGTCCCGCATGATGGTAAAGGTCACTTCCGCCTCCAGCGCGTTCGAACCGACCGGCCTGGCCCACCGCCGCAAGATCTCATTAGTCAGGTTCCGAAGGTAGGTCGGATCCGGAAACTGCCGCCCATCGGTGACCCGGACGTCCGCTACGTCGGTTCCGGCTCCCGGCGTTTCGCCGGGGGCCAGCGGAGTCGAGGTTTTGGGAGGTGGCGCCGGCTCAGTCTTGGGGTCCACCTTGGTCGGCGGTTTGGCCTTCACCGGTACGGGTTTCGCGGCCGGCGTTGGTTTCGGGGTGACTTTCGGCGCCGCCGGTGGCGGGGCCGCGACGGGCGCCGCCGCGACAGTGGCGGCTCGCGGGGCCGCCACGAGCTCGACATTGTAGACGATCGGCTGGACCCGGGGCGCCCCCCGCGTTGACGCCAGCACGGCCAGAACCAGAGCGCCGTGCACCAGGAAGGTCCCGGTGGCGCCGGCCACCACCCCCTGACGCGGCATCGGCGGTACCGACCGGAGTCTCATCGAGAGACGTCTTCCTCTTCGGTAACCAGCCCCGCCGAGGTGATGCCAGCCTCGTGGAGGGCCGCGATGACCCGCACCACGTTCCCGTAGGGCGTAGCCCGGTCACCCCGGACATACACGCTCGAGGCCCGGCGCTGATCCATCAGCCGGCGAACCGTGGCGCGGAGCTCCGCCTGAGTAACCGGAATGTCATCGACGAAGATCCTTCCCCGCCGATCGACGCTGACCACGATGCCATCTTTGGCCGCGAGTGGCGTGGCCTTGGCCTGGGGTAGTTCGACATCAATGCCCCCCTGCATGATCGGGGCGGTGATCATGAAGATGATCAGGAGGACCAACGCCACATCTACCAAGGGGGTAATGTTGACCTCGGCATTGACCGCGGGCGACCGCCGCCGGCCGATGCCCGCGCCTCCCACGCCTCCGCCCGCCATCAGAGCCACCCCTCCTTCGCCATCCAGCCCACCAGGCCGTTGGCGAACCCTTCGAGTTCACCCTCGAGGACGGCCGTCTTGGCCGCGAAGTAGTTGTAGGCCACCAAGGCGGGGATCGCCGCCGCAATGCCCGCCACGGTCGTGATCAACGCCTCAGCGATGCCGGGGGCCACCGCCGCAATGTTGCCGGCGCCTTTCTGCCCCATGCCCAAGAAGGCGTCCATGACGCCGAGGACCGTCCCCAGGAGGCCCAACAGAGGGCTCACGCTGCCGACGGTGGCCAGCGACGGAATCAACTTGGCCGCCGCGTCCCGTTCGGCGCCGACTTCTTTGCCCAGGACCATCTTCAGGGCCTCGAGCTGGGTTACGGTCAGACTGACGCGTTCGACCGACCCGTCTTTGAAGACTCCAGGGGCCAGGTCGCTGTAGAAGCTCATGGCTTCCCGGAACACCCGCCCGATCGGTGACGGCGGCAGCTTGAGCACCACCCGGTGCGCATCCTGAAGCCGCGGAGCGCCTTCCAAAGCCCGGAGTAGACGGGTGTTTTGGGATCTGATCTTGCGAAGTTGCCATGCCTTGACGCCGATGACGAACCATGAGACGAGCGAGAAGAGCGCCGTCACCGCGAGCACGACGATCGTCGCTGGAGTCGCCAGCTCGAGGAGCTGCCAGGCCGAGGTTGGGATCAGGGTCGACGCTTGGAGGGCCAAGATCATCCATACTCCTTCATGGGGTGAAAACGGTGCCATCGGCCGGGAGACGCCCGAACGACCGCTTTCGTGACAACC
>JANPEL010000389.1:0-14221 GCA_031431925.1 Gemmatimonadota bacterium
GGTCAACGCCGTGCTGTGCTACGTAATTTTCTTCATCCTCGATCGCGGCACGCTGTTGTCGGGTTCGTACCGGCAGCCGCGGACCCCGGCGAACGCGGGGAGCTAAGTCTATGGCAATTGGTGTGAAGGTCATGAAGCGACCGGAGCGGGAAAACAGCTACGTCCGTGCGGCGCTCAAGGGGATGGTGCTCACCTTCAAGCACATGTTCCAACCGAAGGTGACGATGCAGTATCCGGAGGAGCGGAGCACGGCCGACGAGCGGGGCGCCTATACGCTCTCGACCCGCTGGCGGGGCACCCACCGGATGCTCGCCGACGAACAGGGCCGGTCGAAATGCGTGGCGTGCGGCCTCTGCCCCCAGATCTGCCCGGCCAACTGCATCAAGCTGGTGCCGGGCGAGGATGAGGACGGCAACCGCTACCCGTTGATCTACGAGATCGACGAGTTCCGCTGCGTCTTCTGCGGCTATTGCCAGGAGGTCTGTCCGGAGGAGGCCATCCATGTCGGCGTGCACTTCGAGAACGCCGAATACAGCCGGGACCGGTTCGTCTACGACCTCGAGCGGCTGACGTCGCAGACCCATCCGGTCTCGACCCTTTGGGATCCCGCCGACCTCCGAGGCCAATGATGACGGAAATCGTCTTCTACGGCCTGGCCGTCTTCGCCGTCGTCTCGGCCATCCTCTGCATCACCCAACGGAACCCGGTTCCGTCGGCCCTCTGGCTGGTGTCGACCATGTTTGCCCTGGCCGGCATTTACGTGCTGCTGAACGCCCAGTTCATTGCCGCCATGCAGGTGCTGGTCTACGCCGGTGCGGTCATGGTGCTCTTCATGTTCGTCATCATGTTGCTCAATCTCGGCAAGGACGAGGCGGGCGACGTCAAGAAAGGCTTCACTCGGCTGGTGGCGGTCCTGCTGGGGTCGGCGCTCGTGGCCGCGTTCTTGGGCTTTCGCACCACCTCGGTGGCGGGACTGGCCGCCCGGCTGACCGAAACGGCGGGCGCGGCGAGCCCGCTCACCGCCGGTGGGGGCGGGCCGGTCCAATCGGCCGCCGCGTTCAGCAACCCGATTGGTGCTGTGGCCAAGCCGATGTTCGAGACCTATCTGGTCCCGTTCGAGATCACGTCCATTCTTCTCTTGGCCGCGGCAGTCGGCGCGGTCGTCCTCGCCAAACGGAAGCTCTAGATGCTCCTCGGACCTTCCCTCCTGCTCTCGGCCATCCTGTTTGCGATCGGGGTCGTTGGGGTTTTGACTCGCCGCAACGCGATCGTCCTGTTCATGTGCGTGGAGTTGATGCTGAACGCCGTCAACTTGTCGTTTGTCGCCCTCTCGACCGCCCACGGTTTCGGCGGACAAGTCATCGTCTTCTTCGTCATGACCGTCGCCGCGGCCGAAGCGGCCGTCGGCTTGGCGATCATCCTCGCCATCTTCCGACACACCAAGTCGGTTGACCTCAAGAACATCAACCTCCTGCAGGGCTGATGAATCCCTCCTGGATTTGGCTGACGATCGCCCTGCCGTTCCTGGGTTTCCTGGTGAACGGCACCGTGGCCATGGTCAAGCCGGACGCGAAACGCATCGTCTCGCTCGTGGGCCCGGGCGTGCTGCTCGGCGCCTTCGGCGTCGCGCTGGCGATCTTTGCCGGCCTCTGGAGCCACCCGCCTGAAGCCCCGATCATCGTCCCCCTCTGGGCGTGGATTGGCGCGGGGGCCTTGAAGATCAATCTGTCGCTCCAGGTCGATCAACTCTCGGCCGTGATGATGCTGGTGATCACCGGGGTCGGGAGCCTGATCCATATCTTCAGCGTCGGCTACATGCATCACGACGAGGGATTTGCGAGGTTCTTCGCCTATCTCAACCTCTTCATCGCATTCATGCTGATCCTCGTGCTCGGATCGAGCTTACCGGTGTTGTTCATCGGCTGGGAGGGCGTGGGGCTCTGCTCCTACCTCTTGATCGGCTTCTGGTACCAGGAGAAGGCCAACGCCGATGCCGGGAAGAAGGCGTTCATCGTCAACCGGATCGGCGACTTCGGCGTCATGCTGGCCATGTTCCTGCTGTTCTGGCACCTTGGTACGCTGGAGTTCACCGAGATCGCCGCGCGGGCCCCCCAAGTGCTCGCCATCGGGGGCGGGGTGGTCACGGCCATCACCTTGTTCCTGTTCCTCGGATGCGCCGGCAAGTCGGCGCAAATTCCGCTCTACGTCTGGCTCCCGGACGCCATGGCCGGCCCCACACCGGTATCCGCCCTGATCCACGCGGCCACGATGGTGACGGCCGGGGTGTATCTCGTGGCCCGGACCAGCGTGCTGTTCGCGATGGCGCCGACCTCCAGCATGGTCGTGGCCGGGGTCGGCGCGCTGACCGCGTTGTTTGCCGCCTCGATCGGCCTCCGCCAGTACGATATCAAGAAAGTCCTGGCCTATTCGACCGTCTCGCAGTTGGGCTACATGTTCCTCGGCGTCGGCTCGGCAGCGTACTCGGCCGGGGTGTTTCACCTGGTGACCCACGCCTTCTTCAAGGCCCTCCTGTTCCTAGGCTCTGGTAGCGTGATCCACGCGATGCACCACGCCTATCACACGAGCCACAGCCACGATGACCCGCAGGACATGCGGAACATGGGCGGGCTCAAGAAGTACATGCCCGTCACCTACGTGCTGATGCTGCTGGCCACGCTGGCCATCGCGGGAGTGCCGCCGTTCTCCGGGTTCTTCTCGAAGGACGAGATCCTGGCCTTTGCGTTCAGCCGCGGGGCCGAGCAGCCGATCTACTACGTCTTCTGGGTCGCCGGCGTCCTCGCGGCCCTGATGACCGCGTTCTATATGATGCGGCTCCTGGCCATGACGTTCTATGGCGAGAATCGGACCGGCGACAAGGAGCGGGAGCATCTCCACGAAGCGCCAATGGTCATGACCGGCCCCCTGATCGTCCTCGGCATCCTGACGGTCGTCGGCGGGCTCCTCAATCTGCCGAAGTTCGTTCCGGTCCTCCCGCACCACGGACTCGATACCTGGCTCGAACCGGTCCTGGCGCCCGCGGCCAAGCTCATGCCGGCGGAACTGCCCCATGGGTCCACCGAGTACGCCCTGATTGCGGCGGCGGTCGTCATCGCGGTGCTCGGCCTCTGGGCCGGCTACCGGGCCACGATGGCCGTCCCGATCATCGTCGCGAAGAAAGCACCCGAGGATGTCGGTTTCGCCAAGGTGCTGCTCCACAAGTACTACATCGACGAGATCTATCATTCGCTGATCGTCCGGCCGCTGACCGGGATCTCGCGGCTCGTCCTCTGGAAGTTCGTCGACCAGGGCGTCATCGACGGTGTTGGAGTCAACGGGTCCGCCGGCCTGGCTCGCGGCCTGGGGTGGCTTGGCGGGCGGCTCCAGTCCGGCCAGGTCGGTTTCTACGTGATCGTGTTCGCCATCGGCGCGGTCTGGCTCATCCACGCCGTGGTCCGGTAAGGTCGCCATGATCAACTTCCTGAACTCGGTCAGCTACAACGCGTGGATTCTCCACGCCCTCCTGGCGGTGCCCCTCCTGGGGGCCTTGGCCATTTTCCTGGCGCCCGCCGGCGTGGCCAAGCGCTTGGCCTTGGTGGTCACCCTCGCTGAATTCGTGCTTTCGGCCGGCCTCTGGTGGTCGGTCAACACGATCAACGGCACCATGGAACTCCTGTCGTCGACGCCATGGATCCCGGGGTGGGGCATCTCATACGCCGTCGGCATCGACGGGATTTCTCTGATGATGGTGTTGCTCACCACCATGCTGATGCCGCTCTGCGTCCTGGGCAGCTTCAACTCCATCACCCAGAAGGAAAAAGGGTACTACGCCCTCCTCCTGATTCTGACCACCGGCATGATCGGCGTGTTCATCGCCACCGACATGTTCTTGTTCTATGTGTTCTGGGAAGTCATGCTGATTCCGATGTACTTCCTGATCGGGATCTGGGGCGGGAAAAACCGGCTCTATGCGGCCCTCAAGTTCTTCGTGTACACCATGGCGGGCTCCCTCCTGATGCTGGTGGCCATTCTCGTCATGGTGCGGGTGGCGGCCGTCATGAGCGGCACCGTCTCGTTCTCGTATTTCCACCTGTTGTCGTACGCCCAGTCGCCGATCATGGGGCGGGTTGCTCCGTGGTTGTTCCTGGCCTTTTTCCTGGCCTTTGCGATCAAAGTCCCGATGTTCCCGTTTCACACCTGGTTGCCGGACGCGCACGTCGAAGCGCCCACGGCTGGAAGCGTCATCCTGGCGAGCGTGCTCCTCAAAATGGGCACCTACGGCTTCCTCCGGTTCGCCCTGCCGTTTTTTCCGAACGTGGCGTACAGCCAAGCCGTCGAGGGAATCGTGGTCACCCTCGCGGTCATCGGAATCATTTACGGGGCCCTGGTCGCGATGGTCCAGCCGGACATCAAGAAACTGGTGGCCTACTCCTCGGTGAGCCATTTGGGTTTTGCGATGCTCGGGATTTGGGCCGGTAGCATTCAGGGCGTTCAAGGCGCCCTGATGGTGATGATCGGGCATGGGTTCTCGACGGGCGCGCTCTTCTTCCTGATTGGGATGCTCTACGAACGGCGGCACACTCGGGAAATCAGCGCCTACGGCGGACTGGCCCGGGTCATCCCGGTGTTCAGCCTGATCCTCACCGTCGTTTCGCTCGCCTCGATCGGACTCCCGGGGTTGAACGGCTTCGTCGGCGAGTTCTTGGTCCTGATCGGGAGCTTCCGCGAGTACCCGGTCGCGACAGGCCTGGCCACGACCGGGGTGATCTTCGCCGCGGCCTATCTGCTCTGGGCCCTCCAGCGCCTGATCTTTAACCGGCTCGACAAGCCGGAAAACCAAACCATCCCAGATCTCACGCGCCGGGAACTGATTGTGTTGATGCCGCTGCTGGTTGGCATCGTCTGGATGGGACTCTATCCCAAACCGGTGCTCGACAAAATGGAGCCCGCGGCCCGCCGCTTCATCATGACCGTGCGGGGTATGCCGGTCCCCGGCGAAGAGGTCGTGCCGATTCGTGAGGTGGCCCGATGACCGGCCTCAATCTGACGACCCCGACCGGCACCTTGATCGCGCTCTTGCCGGAACTGGTGGTGACCGCGACCGCCTTGATCGTGCTCCTCCTCAACGCCTGGCGCCACCAGACCGCGGCGGACTCGAAGCTCGCGGGCTGGGTGGCGCTGGCGGGCATCGGGGCCGCTACGGCGGTCCTCGTGGCACTCTGGCGTGCCGGCTTGGTGGCCGAGGGGCCACCGCATATGGTGGCCCTCGACGGCTACCGTTTTGCCTCGCTGTTGCTGGTCTTGATCGCGAGCGCCGGCGCGATCCTGCTCTCACTCGACTATCTCGAACGCGAGGACTTGATCGCACCCGAGTATTACGCGCTGCTCCTCATGGCCACGTCCGGCATGATGTTTCTCGCCGGGGCCGAGGACCTGATCGTGCTATTCCTGGGCCTCGAGGTGATGTCGGTCCCGATCTACGTGCTGGCGGCGTTCAATCGCCGGAGCGTCCTCTCAGCCGAGGCCGGAATCAAGTATTTCCTGGTGGGGGCGTTCGCCTCGGCCTTCCTGCTCTATGGGATTGCCCTGGTCTACGGCGCCACCGGCCAGACCAGCCTGACGGCTGTCGGCGCCAGCATTGCCCAACACGGCATGTCCCCGATGGCGGCCATTGGGGTGGCCCTGATTCTGATCGGGCTGGGATTCAAGGTCGCCTCCGTCCCGTTCCACATGTGGGCCCCCGATGTCTATGACGGCGCCCCCACGCCGGTGACCGCCTACATGGCCACCGGCGTCAAAGTGGCCGGGTTCGTCGCGCTGGTTCGCGTCCTGATGGTCGGCTTCGGTACCTCGATCGACACCTGGCAGCCGCTCGTCGGAACCCTGGCGGCGGCCTCGATGATCGTCGGCAACCTGGTCGCCCTGGTGCAGCGCTCGATCAAGCGAATGCTCGCCTACAGTTCGATTGCTCACGCCGGGTATATCCTGTCGGCGGTCTGGGCGGGCAGCCGGGCCGGGGCCAGCGCGACGTTGCTCTACTTGGGTGCGTACGTGCTGACGACGCTCGCGACCTTCGGCATCCTCGGGATCTTGGGGCGGGGCGGGGAACGGGACGTGACCGTCGATTCGATCGCCGGGTTGGCCCGCAACCGGCCCTGGATCGCCTTCGCCCTCACCATCTGCATGTTCTCGCTGCTGGGTTTCCCCGGAACCTTCGGCTTCATCGGCAAGTGGGCCATCTTGACCGCCGTGACCGCCGAGCATCATCGGCTCCTCGCGATCGTCCTCGTCCTGACCAGCTTGGTGTCGGCCGGCTACTATCTGCCGGTGGTTCGATCGATCTACATGCGGGAGCCGGTGTCCGATCAAGCCCACGACGGCGCCGTGTTGCCTCCCGCGGCCAAATGGGCCGTCGCCATCGGCGTGGTGTTGATTCTGGTCTTCGGCGTGATCCCGCAGATCCTCGTGACCGGCTCCGACCAGAGCGCGGCCTCGTTCGCGGGAACCGTTCTCGATCGGATCGGCCGCTAGATTCGGCCCGCTCCGTCGGGGGGACCTCTGCCCAGTGGCGCTTCGGCGTCGCTGGGCCGTATCATCAGCGGGAGAGGCGTGTCACGACCATGAACCTGCCCAGGACAATCTTCCGCCAATACGACGTCCGCGGCATCGTCGGCACGGAACTGACCCCGGAGCTCGCGCGAGCGTTAGGACGAGCCTTCGCGACCGCGGCGTGGGAACGGATGGGGCGGGCCCCGGTGCTGGCCGTTGGGCGGGACAACCGGCCCTCCGGCGACGCCCTCGCCACGGGCGTCCGGCAGGGAATCACCGACGCGGGCGGCACCGCGGTCGATGTCGGCATGGTCCCGTCGCCCGCGCTCTATTTCGCCGTGCACCACCTGAAAACCGACGGCGGCCTCCAGGTCACCGGGTCCCACAACCCGCCTGAGTTCAACGGGTTCAAGATGGTCCTCAACGGCGACTCGGTCCACGGCGACGAGATTCTCCACCTCTACAACGTCATGGTGGCGGAAACCTGGCGGACCGGATCGGGACGCCAGCGGACCGACAACTCGATTCTCGACGGGTACCAGCAGGCCATCCTCTCCCGCCACCGGCTCGCCCGGCCGGTCAAAGTCGTGGTGGACTGCGGCAATGGGGTTGCCAGTCTGATCGCCGTTCGGACCCTGACGGCCCTGGGGTGCGAGGTGGTGCCTCTGTTCTGTGAGTCGGACGGCACCTTCCCGAATCACCACCCCGATCCGACCGTTCCCGAAAACCTCGCGGATTTGATTCGCGAAGTCCGCCGGACCGGGGCGGAACTCGGCGTGGCCTTCGACGGCGATGGCGACCGCATCGGCGCCGTGGACGAGGACGGCACCATTCTCTTCGGCGACCAGTTGCTGGTCATCCTCGGCCGCGATGCGGTGCGCCGGTTCGGACCGGGAATCTCAGTCATCTTCGACGTCAAGTGCTCGGAACTCTTGCCGAAGGCGCTCGCCGCCGCCGGAGCCAAGCCCGAAATGTGGAAGACCGGTCACTCCTTGATCAAAGCCCGCATGAAGGAGCTCCAGGCCCCGCTGGCCGGCGAGATGAGCGGACACATCTTCTTCGGCGGCGACTACCTCGGCTACGACGACGCCGTGTTTGCGGCCGCCCGGCTCCTCGAGATCGTCGCCTCGGGACCGTTCGGCCTGAAGCGCCTGATCGCCGATCTCCCGCGCACCTTCGCAACGCCCGAGCTCCGGGTCGACTGTCCCGACGACGTCAAGTTCGGGATCGTTGAAAAGGCATCCGCCCATTTCCGCTCGCTCTACCCGGTCAACCCGATCGACGGGGTGCGGATCGCCTATCCCGACGGCTGGGCCTTGCTTCGGTCCTCCAACACCCAGCCCGTGCTGGTCATGCGGTTTGAGGCAACCAGCCAGGAGGCATTGAACCGGTACCAGGCCGAAATGCGCGCCTGGCTGGCCGACCAAGGCATCGAGGCCTAATGGTCATGCCGCGCGGACGGCGGCGTCTCGTGGTCGCCGTGGCCACCGTCGTCTCCACCCTGGTACTCGGCCGGTGGATGGCCGAGTTCGCCACCGAGCGCCTCTGGGAGGCCCGGGTCTCCGAGTCGGCGGCATTGGTCGGGACTCGGTTCGCGATCACCACCGGCGCCCTCGAACTCCTGGGCTTGGTTGTGGCCATCTCGTGGTTCGTCGGCCACTTCGTCTGGGTAACTCGGTCGATCCTGCTCCAGACCGGCGAGGTCCCCAAGCCCCTCAGCCGCCTCTCGGAACGGTCGGTCTATGTCGTGGCCGCGGGAGTGGGAATCATCGCCGGCGTCGGCGTCGGCGGCGGCACCGGCACCTGGCTGTTGCCGACCCTCCTCGCGTCCGAGGGCGTCCGGTTCGGCGTCCCCGACCTCCTGCTCCAAGTGGACCTCGGGGTCTTTGCCGCGTTACTACCGCTCTGGGAACTCCTCTACGACCGGGCGGCGACGACGGTGATCCCGTCGCTCGTCATGATCGTCTTCATCAACACCCTCGGCGGCACCATGCGGATCGCCGATCGCCGCCTTTGGCTCGCGCCGCAGTCACGGCTCCAGCTTGGCGTCCTGCTCATCGCCACCGCCGGGTTGATCGGGTGGCACTTCGCCTTGGAGCCGTACCGGTTGGCCGCCACCCGGAGCGCCTCCATCGCACCGTCCGAGTTTCTACTCCGGACCACCATCGCCGAATTGACCGTGCTCTTCGCCGCGACGGCGGCGGTACTGACGCTGCTCTGGACCCTCAAGTTCCGGTTCGTCGTCGCGCTGACTGGGTGGGTCGGTCTGGGCCTCGCGGTCCTTGGCGGCAACATCTTGGTCCAGTCGCGCGTCACGGAAACCCCGATCGGCCTTGCCGAACTGTCCCAACTTCGGGGCGTCGATTCAGTGGCCTACGCCATCCCCCTCGCCGAGGGGAGCGCTCGAATTCTGGATCCCCTCGGTCCGTCGATCTGGGACGCGGAAGCCCTCGGCCGACTCGCCAGCGCCGACAGCAACCGGGTGCTCGACGTCGTCCCGGGGATGGTCGAGGTCGGCGCCGCCCCAACCCGGATCTGGTTTGTACTTCGGAGCCGGCCCCTCGGCGACCCGTCGTTGGTTGCGGTGGCCGACCACCTGCCCGGACCGAACGGCGGGCTGACCTCGCTCCGATGGGGTGATGATGCGTTTGCGCCGGGAATCGTCCCATACGTCACCCTGTCGCGTCACCACGCGGCGCCCGGCGCGCCCGAGTTCGATCTCGACCCGGCGGCAGCCGGCGTCGCCCTGTACAGCACCCCTCGCCGGATCGCCTTGGCGTGGGCGCTGCAACATGGGTCGGTGCTCCGGGCCGGACCGAGCCAGCGCTTGGCGTGGCGCCTCGACCCGGTCAGCCGGCTCCAGGGCATTGCGCCCTTTGCCGATTGGGGCCGGCCGCGCCCCACGGTCGTCGACCGGGATGTCTACTGGGTGTCCGATGGCTACCTGGCCGTTGATCGCTTTCCGTCGAGCCGGACGGTAGTCTGGCGGGGCCGGGACGTCGGGTCGGTCCGAGCCGGTTTCGTTGGGGTGGTCCGAGCCAGGGGCGGGGAGGCTCGGGTGTATCTCCGGCCGGACGCCGATTCCCTGGCCACGGCGTGGGCCCGGCTCGCGGCCCCGCTGATTGAGCCGGCCTCGGCGCTGATGCCCGCGATTGGGGCGCAACGGGGCCTCCCGCCCGAGTTGCTTGATATCCAAGCTCAGGTCCTTCAAGGACCCGGCTGGCTCGGGCGCTCGGTGGCCTCCCTGGGGCGCCAGACCAGCCCGGTCAGTGAATCGTCCCGAACCGGCCTCGCCATCGATCCCTATCGCATCCCGTTCGTAGGCGACGACGGCACCCGGGTCACGACCCTCTTGGTCGCGCCGGCGGGGCCCCGGGGTCTTGGCTGGGTGACCGTGGAGGACACGCTCTCGTCGGTTCCCGCGCCGCGGGAGCTCCAGCAGCGCTGGGACCGGTTTCCTTTCTTTCAACAAATCCGGGATTCGGTCCGGGCGGCCGGAGCCGATTATCTCCCCGGCGTGATCCGGTTCTCGACCCTGGGCGACACCCTGGTGGCGTACCAACCCAATTACGCCCTCGGAATGCCGGGACAGGGCGCCCTCATCCTTGTCAATCTGGCCGTCGGCAACCGGCTCGGAGCAGGGAGAACCTACGACGAGGCGTGGCAGAACCTCCGCGGAGTCGCCGCGCCGGCGGCGGTCGGGTCGGCCGCCGGACCGCGCCTGGAGCAGGCCCGGGAGTGGCTGGACCGGGCGGAGGCCGCGCTCAAACGGGGCGACCTCCAGGAGTTCGGCCGGGCCTTCGGGTATCTCCGAGCCTTGCTTCGGCCAGCTGGCGTCCCGGCTCGCGACCCTAAACCGTAAGTCAAGGCATTGTTTAGGCTTAAGCCACCGGCTACCTTTTCCGCCCAGAACTTGCTCGCTCCCAACTAACGCTTCATTCCCCGGGGGGAATGTGAACCTCCACGAGTACCAAGCCCGCGAACTGCTCAAAGTTCACGGAGTCCCGATGTTCGATGGCGGGGTGGCCTCCACCCCCGACGAGGCCGCTGCGATTGCCCGCCGGCTCGGCGGCACGGTCGTCGTCAAAGCGCAGGTGCATTCCGGGGGCCGCGGGAAGGCCGGCGGGGTCAAATTGGCCCAGACCCCCGACGAAACGAGGGAACACGCCACTCGGATTCTCGGCATGACCATCAAGGGCCTGGTGGTTGAAAAGGTCTTGGTGGTTCCCGCGGCCGACATCGTCACCGAATGCTACGTCGGGTTGATCATGGACCGCGAGTCGCAACGGCCGCTGTTTATGGTGAGTCCGGCCGGAGGGGTCGACATCGAGGAAGTGGCCGCCAAGACGCCCGAGCAGATTTACCGCCTGGCGGTCGATCCCCGGTACGGACTTCTTCCGCACCAGGCGTTAGGTCTGGCCCTCAAGTTGTACCAGAACTTCGACCAAGTGCGGGCGGCCGCGAAGATCATGGAGCAACTCTACGCGGCCTTTATGGCCAACGGAGCCTCCCTGGCCGAGATCAACCCGCTCGCGACGACCCCGGACGGCAAAGTCCTGGCCCTCGACGCCAAAATCTCGATCGACGACAATGAACTCGATCGGCGCCGGGATCTCGCCGCCCTGCGCGACGAAACCGCCGAGGCTCCGAGCGAAGTTGCCGCCCGAAAGGCCAACCTCACGTTCATCAAGCTCGACGGCAATGTCGGCTGCGTCGTGAACGGAGCGGGCCTGGCGATGGCCACGATGGACCTGGTCAAGTACTACGGCGGCGAACCGGCCAACTTCTTGGACATCGGCGGGAGCTCCAACCCGGAGAAAGTGGTCGACGCCCTCAAGATCATCACCGCCGATCCGGCCGTGAAAGTCATCCTGTTCAATATCTTCGGCGGCATTACCCGGACCGACGACGTGGCCAACGGGATCGTAACGGCCACCCGGCAGTTCAAGGTCGAGGTCCCAATCGTCATTCGTCTGACCGGCACCAACGAGAAGGAAGCGATCAAGATTCTCGAAGGGGTCGGCATGAAAGCACTGAACGACATGGATGAGGCCGTCAAGCAGGCGGTCGCGCTCGCCAAGGGGGCCAAGTGAGCATTTTCGTCAACGCCTCGACCCGCTTGGTGGTCCAAGGCATTACCGGACGCGACGGGTCGTTCCACTCGAAGCAAATGCTGGCGTATGGTACCAACGTGGTCGCCGGGGTCACGCCGGGGAAGGGCGGCCAGCAATTTGAAGCCAAGGTCCCCGTATTCAATACCGTCGCCGAGGCCGTCCAAACCACCGGAGCAAACACCTCGGTCATCTATGTGCCGCCGCCCTTCGCCGCCGCGGCCATTGCGGAGGCCGCCGACGCCGGGATCGCCTTCATCGTCTGCATTACCGAGGGCATTCCGGTTCTCGATATGACGAAGGTCATGCCGTTCGTTCGGGACAAGGGCGCCCGGCTGCTCGGGCCGAACTGCCCGGGGCTCATTACCCCCGGGGTGGCCAAGGTCGGGATCATCCCCGGCAACATCTGCTTGCCGGGCCGCGTCGGCCTGGTGTCCCGAAGCGGCACCCTGACCTACGAGGTCGTCAACCAACTCACCAAGCACGGGATTGGCCAGAGCACCTGCGTTGGAATCGGCGGCGATCCGGTCATCGGCACCAACTTCATCGACGTGCTCGCCGCGTTCCAGGCCGACCCGGACACCGACGCCATTGTCATGATGGGCGAAATCGGCGGAACGGACGAGCAGAAGGCCGCGGAATTCATTGCCCAGCAGGTGACCAAGCCGGTGGTCGGATTCATTGCCGGACAGACCGCGCCGCCGGGACGCCGGATGGGCCACGCCGGCGCGATCGTCTCGGGGTCGTCCGGAACGGCCGCCGAAAAGATCGCGGCGTTCAAAGCCGCCGGCGTCAGCGTGATGGAGCGTCCCGCCGACGTCGTTCAACTGATCCAACAGCGCCTGAAATAAGAGGATTCCATGGCTGGCCGATTGACCCTAGGCATTGTTAAGCCCGACGCCGTTGCCAAAGGCAACACCGGCAATATCATCGCCCATCTCGAACGGGCCGGTTGGAAGGTCCGGGCCGGGAAGCTGGCGCGGCTCTCCCGAGTCGAGGCGGAGGCGTTCTACGACGTGCACCGGGGCCGCCCGTTCTACCAGGAGCTGGTCGATTTCATGACCAGCGGGCCGTGTTTTCCGATGGCGCTCGAGCATGACGACGCCGTCAAGGCCTTCCGGACGGCCATTGGCGCCACTGACCCCGCCGAAGCGGCCCCCGGCACCATCCGGAAGCTCTTCGCTGAATCCAAGGGGAAGAATGCGGTCCACGGCTCGGACAGCGACGAGAATGCGGCGCGCGAAATCGGGTTCTTCTTTACCGAGGCGGAGCGGGCCAATCTCTGGGGCTGAACTCCTTGTCCTAAACCTATCTCGCGGCTAGCTTTACGGGCTATGCTCCGGGTTGATATTCGAGAGATCCATCGGGGACCGGTCGAGACCAGCGGAACGGTCCCGGCCGCCGACGCCCTGTTCGAAGGGCTGGGTGTTTCATTGGCCGGGCCGCTTGCCATCGCGGGCACCCTCGAGATCACCGGTCGGGGCGACTATGTGTGGCACGGGCGCTTTGCCGGACGGGCCCAGACCAATTGCCGTCGCTGTCTGAAGGACCTCGAGGTGCCGGTCGAGTCGGCCGTGGATGCGGTCTTTTCGGCCGACCCCGACCTCCAGGACGACCCCAGCGTGTATCCACTCACCGAGCCGGTCGCCCATGTTGACGTGACGGCGGCGGTCCGCGAAGAGTTGGCGTTGGCGTTTTCGAAGTATCCGCTCTGCCGCGAGGACTGCGCGGGCTTGTGCCCCAAGTGTGGCGAAGATTTGAACCAGGGTCCGTGCACCTGCAACGAACCCAAGTAATCCCGAGGAGTTTATGGCCGTACCCAAGAGAAAAACTTCGAAATCGAGGAAGCGGATGCGCCGGAGTCATCACTCGGCCGCCGGTATGAAGCTTCAGAACTGCCCCCGGTGTAGCTCGCCGCGGCTCCCGCATCGGATTTGCGGGTCATGCGGGTACTACGCCGGCAAGAAGCGCCTCGAGGTCGAGGACTGAGGCAAGTGGTTCGCGTCGCGCTCGACGCGATGGGAGGCGATTTGGCGCCCGCGACCGAGGTCGAGGGCGCAGTTTTGGCACTGAAGGAACTCCCACCCGGTTTCACTATTCAATTCGTCGGCCAGGCTCCCGTCGTCGAGGCCGAGATCGCGAAACACTCGGGCTTCGACGCCAGCCGGATCTCAGTGGTCGACGCCCCTGAAGTCATCGGCCCCGGCGAGCGGCCGCTCGAGGCCGTCCGCCGCAAGCGAAAAAGCAGCCTCGTCGTCGGCCTGGGCCTCGAGGCCAGTGGCCAGGCCGACGTCTTCGTCTCCGCTGGCAACACCGGGGCCATGCTCGCGGCCTCGACCATGCTCCTTGGCCTCCATCCGGGGGTTGAACGGGCCACCGTCGGAGCCCTCCTGCCCACCGCCGACGGCCCCGTCTTGATGTTGGACGCCGGCGCCAACCTCGATTGTTCGCCCCGGGAACTGCTCGGCTTTGCCTACCTCGGCACGATCTACATGCGGGACATTCAGCGCCGTCCCACCCCGACCATCGGGCTGCTCAACGTCGGCGAGGAAGAGGGCAAGGGC
>JANPEL010000390.1:0-8260 GCA_031431925.1 Gemmatimonadota bacterium
CCCGACTCCTTCTCGCAGATCTGGGTGCCCCGATGCCGGCAAACATTGAAATGGGCCCGGACCTGGCCCTGCCGGTCGCGGAGAATGATCAGCGGTTCACCAGCCACCGTCCGGAGAAAGAAATCACCGGACTTGGCGATCCGTTCGGTCCGCCCGACGCAGTGCCATTCCTTCTGGCCGATTCGATCGACCTCCTCGGCAAAAACAGCCGGCGACACATACTGCTCGGCCGGCATCGTGAAGGACCCCTGCTGAAAACTCTCCACCGTGCGTTGAAAGGTCGTCATCGCTATTTCCTCGCTTTGAGCACCGCCTGCGCCGCCAGCCACCCGGAGGCGCCGGTCACGCCACCGCCGGGGTGGGTGCCGGATCCGCACAGGAACAAGCCGGGCACCGGGGTGGCATACCGCGACCATCCGGCAATCGGCCGCATGAAAAGAATCTGGTCCAGCGTCATCTCACCCTGATTGATGGCGCCCTCACGGAGTCCGAACTCCGCCTCGATGTCGGGCGGGGCGAGGACGGTCCGGTGGAGCACCCGCGCCGCAAACCCCGGCAAGGCCTGATCGACCGTGGCCATCGCGAGATCGCCTAACGTCGCCCGCTCGGCCGGTCCCCAGCCTCCGGTTCGCAGTTGGTAGGGCGTGTACTGGACATGCAGGACCGCCACATGCTTGCCGCCCGGGGCCAGGTCCGGCCGGCCCATCGAGGGAAACCGGACCTCCACGTACGGAGCCTCCGACCGTTGCCCGTACTTCGTCGCGTCGAAGGCTCGCTCGAGATACCGGATCGACGGCGAAATCGAAATCGCGCCGACCGAAGCGGCCCCCCCGGGAAGCGGCGGCAGGCCGTCCAATGCCACCATCACTTTGCTGACCACCCCTCGGAACCTGATGTTCCGAACCGCCCGCATGATGTCCGGGTCCAGATGAACCGGATCCACCAGCCCAAGGAGCGACTGGTACGGATCGAGGCTCGACACCACGTCCCGACATTCAATCGGGTCGCCGGAGTCGAGCAGCACGCCGGACGCCCGATCGTTGGAGACCACGACCTGCCTGACCCCCACACCGGTCTTGATCTCGACCCCGACGGCCCGCGCCAGGTCGGCCAGTTGCTTCACCAGCCCGGCGCCTCCCTCGGCCGGGAGCGGCCGGCCCCGAATGGCCCCGGGCGCGAGCCCCACGTGATGGTGCAACAGGTTGAACGCGGTGCCCCCGCCCATCGGTCCCTGGCAAATGTCGGTGATCGCATCGGCCGCCACGGCGCCCTTGAGCACGTCGGACTCGAACCAATCATCGAGCAGCTCGGCCACCGACATCGGAATCGTCCGGAGCACCTCGATCATCTCGGCGTTGCCGAGGCCTTTGAGCTTCCGGCCGAGCTTCAGTAACTCCAGAAACTCACCCAGGCTGTCGGCGTCGATCCGGGGCGGCGGCGCGACGTAGAGCGCCCCGAGAAACCCGCTGATCTTGTGAACCCGGGCGGCGAACGCCGGCCATTTGTCGGCATCCTTGGGAGAGTACTTCCGAATCCCCGCGGCGGTGGCCGCCAGATCCGCCCGGAGCTCGAGCCAGCCGCCGTTTCCGTCGGCCGACGCCACCGAGACCGCGGGTCCGGCCGGGGCAGCGAGCGTGATGCCCAGGCCCCGAGCCACCTCCGGCGGAATCCAGCCGAGATCGCCGGCCAGCGGTGCGGCCTTGAACCCGGGGGCAAACTCGATCTCCCGGAGAGCGCCTCCGATCAGCGAGCTTCGCTCGACCACCACAACCCGCGATCCCCCGCGGGCCAACGCCACCGCCGCGACCAATCCGCTGGCGCCGGCCCCGATCACGACCGTATCGACCTGTTTCATTGGTCCGCCAAGATCTTCTGCGCCGCCAACCGGCCGGACGCCCCCATGATCCCGCCACCGGGATGGGTACCGGCACCACATTGGTAGTACCCGCGGATCGGGGTGCGATACTTGGCCCACGAGGCCGCCGGCCGGAGGAAGAACAGTTGCTGCAGCGCGAGTTCTCCCTGGAAAATGTTACCTTCCGAGAGGCCGGTCATCCGCTCGATGTCGAGCGGAGTCAAAACCTGGCGATGAAGAATCGACGACTTGAAGTTCGGGGCAAACCGATTGATGGTGTTGACCACCGCATCACCGAAGGCCTCCCGCTTGTCGTCGGTCCAGCCGCCGTTCAGGTTGTAAGGGGCATACTGGACAAACACACTCATCACGTGCTTGCCGGGAGGCGCCATGCCCGGGTCGATCATCGAGGGAATCACGACGTCCATATAGGGATTCTTCGAAAACTCCCCGTACTTGGCATCGTCGTACGCTCGCTCCAAGTAGTCCAGGTCCGGACTGATCGAGAACGCCCCCCGGTGCTGCGGCCCGATACCCGGCATGCAGGTAAAGTTCGGCAGCTCCGAGAGCGCCAGATTCACCTTGCCCGACGATCCCCGGAACTTGAACCGGCGCACCGTCTCGAGCAGATCGTCCGGCAGCTCTTTTGACTCGACCAAATCAAGAAAGGTCCGCCTCGGGTCGAGGCCCGACACCACGATCGGGGCTTTGATTTCCTCGCCGGTGTCGAGCACGACACCGACGGCCTTACCGCCCCGGACCAGCACCTGTTGGACCGCGGCGTTGGTCCGGATCGTCGCCCCGAGGGCCTCGGCCGCCCGACCGATCGAATTACTGATGCCGCCGGTTCCGCCCTTGGCAAAGCCCCACGCCCTGAATGCGCCGTCGATTTCGCCCATGTAGTGGTGCAAGAGGACATAGGCCGAGCCCGGGGAGCGGGGCCCGAGAAAAGTGCCGATGATGCCGCTGGCCGATTTGGTGGCTTTCAGGGTTTCGAACTCGTACCACTCGTCGAGATAATCGGCCGAACTCATGGTCATCAGCTTGTAGAGCGCATGAAATCGCTCCGGCCCAAGCGAGCGCATGTGGCCACCCAACTTGAGCATCCCGGCCAAGTCGCTCGGCGCCATCGAGGTTGGATCGGGCGGAATCATGCTCAAGATCGGCTTGACGGCCATCGCCATGTGATGCATCAACCGGCCGAACTCCACCATCGCCTCGGCGTCCTTCGGCGAATGCCGGTAGACCTCCCGTCTGGTCTGGTCGGGATCGCCCCAGCCGGCCAGGTAATCGCCGTTGTGCATCGGGGTGACGGTGCTCTCCAACGGCAGGATGTGCAGCCCGTACTTCGGGAGCTCGAGATCTCGAATGATCTCGGGCCGGAGCAGGCTCACGACGTAGGAAAAGACCGAAAAGGTAAAGCCCGGGAAGATCTGCTCGCTCACCGCGGCCCCGCCGATCAGATGGCGGCGTTCCAGCACCACGGTTCGCTTGCCGGCCCGGGCCAAATACGCGGCTGCCACCAAACCGTTGTGGCCGCCACCGATGATGATGGCATCGTAGGGCGCGGTCATGCTTTCTTCCTTTCCGGGTCAAAGAACGGAAGCTTCCTGACCCAGGCGGCGGCCCGACGGCGGTGGTGTTCGACCGTCACTTCCATTTCGACCCGGGTATCCGGTGCAAAATGGGGGGACTTGATGTGGGCCAACGCGAGATACTTCTTCAGCAACGGCGACCAGCAACCGCTCGAGGCATACCCAATCTGCTGGTCATCCCGATAGATCGGGGTACTCGTGCGCCAGGCCACGCTCGGCAACGACGGCGGCAGCCCATGGAACGCGTACAGGCCTTCGAGCGATTCCCAGTCGACTTCAATCCCGACGAAACGCCAGGCCGGCCCCCGCTGACGCTCGGCCATCAGGGCTTGTCGGCCGTTGAACGGGCCCTTGTCGAGGTTGACGGTCCAATCCAGAGACAGTTCGTATGGGGAGGACTTCTGATCCTCGATCAGGGCCCGGTGCGATGAGTGGTAGTCCACATCAGCCATTACCAAGCCCGCCTCGATCCGGACGAGATCCAGGGCGTAGATCCCGGCGGGCACGATGCCGTAGTCGAACCCGACCTCCATGAGACGGTCCCAAACTTTGACCGCGCCGGACGCCGGGATCCAGAGCTCGTAGCCCAAGTCGCCGGTGTAGCCGGTTCGGGAAACATCGACCGGGACCCCCGCAATCCGAGTCGACATCACCCGGAAGTACTTGAGGCCATCGAGTGAGTGTTCGGCCACCTGGTTGAGAATGGCTCGCGCCAGCGGCCCCTGCAGGGCCAACGCGCCAAGCGCATCGGACACCTCCTCGACCGCGACCTTGAGCCCAAAAGCATTCTGATCGATCCACCGGAGACTCGGCTCCGCCGCGGTGAGCCGATAGGTCGTGTCCGCGAGACGGCTGATGGTGCCGTCGTCGATGACCTTGCCCTGGCCGTCGCACCAGGGGGTGTAGAGCACCTGCCCCACTTTGCACTTTTGTACGTCGCGGGTCACCATCCGGTCGAGCAGGCGGCCGGCATCGGGGCCGGTAATCAGATATTTGTGGAGCGGGGAGACGTCGAAGAGCGCGGCGGCGCTCCGAACGGCCGCATACTCCCGGTCGTGGAGCAGATCGTATGAGCTCGCCACCGTGTGCCCGGCCCAGCGCCGCCACGCCCGTCCTAGCATCAGCGGTGCCGTCCGTTGGTGGAACGGAGTGGTCTTGAGCATCCGGACTCTCGAAAAGGTTGGAATTCGTCCCGAAGCGGCGACGTCGGTGATTATACCATCCAGCAAGGACCACCGACAGCCCTCGTTTCGGATTTTCTACGGTGGACTTGGGGCGGTTGGGGCGCTAAATATTCTGGGTGATGATCCGGTTCCCGCCCCTCGCCTTGCTGGCCCTCTGTCTCGTCGGTTCGCCGCGGTCGATGGCCGTGGCTCAATCCCAGCCCAAACCGTTCGAGGCCCTCAGCCGAACGATTCTGGAAGGGCGCGATTCGTTGGTGACCTTGACCCGACAGCAAATCGGCCTTCGCTACCGGTTCGGCGCGAAGGAACCCGGCCAGGCCTTCGACTGCAGCGCTTTGGTCCAGTGGATCGCCGGCCTGTTCGGCCGGGACCTGCCCCGCACCGCCGCTCAGCAAGCCAACACCGGAATTGAAGTCCCCAAGGACACCGCCCAACTCCTCCCCGGCGACCTCTTGATGTTCGGGAAAGGCCGGAAGGTCACCCACGTCGGGATCTATGTCGGCGAGGGGAAGTACGTCCACGCCGCCAACCGGCGCAAAGGCGTGATCGAAAGCGAGATCTCGCGGGCCAAGTCAACCTATTGGAAGAGCGTCCGCCGGATCTTCGTCGCCCCCGACAGCGCCCAACCCGACACCCTCGCCCTCACCCCCGAAACCTAAGCCGAGTGCCGAGTGCCGAGTGCCGAAAACTCACCAATACTTCCACTCTCCCATCCCCACCACCCACACCGACAAACACCCATTCGTCACCGCGTGACACCAGATCAGGTCGCCTAAGCTCTTGGTCCGCTGCATCCACCAGTTGTAGATCAGGCCCGCCACCAGTCCAACATCCCAATACGGGCCATGCTCCACCGCGAACAAAATCGCGGTGGCCCAGAAGGCGTAGCGGCTGAACTCGCCCAGCGGCACGGTCCAAAATGCGTCCGACCGCTCGAGCCAGCGGGGTAACCAACCTCGCCAGAACAACTCCTCCACCACCGGGACGATCATCGCGGCCCGAACGAAGCGAAGCATCACCACCAGCCAATCGGTCCGCGCCTCGACCGGAATCGAGCTTTCGACCCGCCCGGTGAGGCCGTTCTGAAACAAGAACGAATCCCGGTAGCCGGGCATCAGCAGGTCGGGCAGGATCCACAGCACGAAGACCAAAACCCCGAGCCCAATCGTGCCGAGTGGCTGGGTCAACCGAAACGTCAGGACCGGTCGGGCCACCAGCACGATCACCGCAATCAGCACCGCCACTCGGATGATGGCTTCGACCCGGGGCGGCACCGGCAACGCGGGGCCGATGACCAACATGGCCATAAACGCCGCGAACGGCACCACGTAGGAAATCCACGGGTACCGCTCGATCAGGCTTTTCAGCATTTGGTGGTTCCCAATCCCTCGCTCAGAACGTGTACGACACCTTCGACATGATCAGGCGCCCGATCTTCGGCACCCCGACGAAGGTTGCATAGCCCTTGTCGAACACATTGTTGACGCTGACCGACATGATCATGTTCCGAGCCCCGAACTTGGGTCGATAGCTCCCTTGGATGTCGACCACGCCGTAGGAATCGGTCGGGATGAAGCTGCCGTCGGCGTTCTGGGGGCTGACGTAAACACCGGAGTTGACTGGGAACCCCTTGACGTACCGGACCCGCGCCTCGCTGGCCCACCCCTGCGGGTCATTCCGAACCCGGACCGTGGCCGACCCCCGGCTCTTGGAGCCGTTGAGTGCAATGTCCGTCGGGCCGTTCACTTCAGCCGCGGTGAAGTAGTCCTTGTTGACCAGTGAGTAGGTCGCCGCAAACGACCACCGGTCGTTGGCGATGTAGTCGAAGGCCATGTCGCTCCCGTAAAGATCGACCGACCCGAAGTTTCGGTAGGTCAGGAAGATGTCAGGACGACCCACCAGCGACCCACCGTCATTCGGCACCACGGTGCCAAGTGGGATTCCGGCCAGGGCTGGGGCCAACGCACCCACCGCCTGGGCCGCCCCCGCCGCGCCAATCGCGGGAGTAAAGGCCGCCGTGAGGTAGGCCGCCAACGAGGCGCCGTCCAGGAACACATTCGGGCTCTCGACGATCAGCGGGCCAACGAAGTTCTCGCGCCGCTCATAGTAGACATCAACCGAAATCCTCGCCTTGCCGCTGACATTGCCCTTGTACCCGAATTCGAGGGTGTTGGAAATGCTCGGTCGGAGGGCGCTGATATCGGTCACCTGGGTGGGCTGGATCGCCACGAACTGACCGGTCGTGGCATTGAGCAACCGCAGTTGGGTGTTGACTTGCGTCGTCGGGGCCGGGATGGCCGCGAGCAGTTGCTTCAGACTGGCCGGAACCAGCGGGTTGGCCGAAACCAGCCCAACCGCCAACTGCCACAAGGCCGTGGCCCGGGCCGGGAGTAACGAGGTTGGCGCCCCTGGAACCGGAATGGCCCGCATACACAGGTTGTCGATCCCCCCGGCGCAGCCCCCGTTTGCCCGGAAGCGGAACCCGGACTTCGGCACCCCCAAGGCGCGGACCGTGTAGGGCCCCGCCTGGCCGGCGGCGATGTCGAGGAACAGACTGTTGTTGCTGGGAGTCGAGAAGGCCCGGTTGTAGGTCAACCGCAAGTTCACGTCTTCGTTCGCTTTCATGACCAGCGCGAGCCGGGGCGAAAACTCGGCGGTTTCGAGCCGGCTGTGTTTGTCGACCCGGAGCGCTGAGACGATGTCGAATTTCGGGCTCAGCTTCGTCACGCTGTGGATATACGCCCCGACTTCCTTGATGTTGTCGTCGCCCTCGTTCGACCCATTGATCGTGCCGCTGGTCCTGGCGTCGGTGTAGATGTAGTCGACGCCGTAGATGAACGTCTGCTTCGCACCCAACCCGAAACCGTGTTGGGCCTGAGCAACCAGGGTTCGCGAGTTGTCGCGGATCGCGTTGCCGTCGCGGAGCAGAAAGGTCTCGCCGGCGTTGCTGTAGTTGCCGAAGACCTGGGCAAAGAACTCTTTGTGGCGGAACCGGCTCTGGAGGTGCTGGAATCGCCAATTCCGGGCCTGACCGGCGCCAATCCCGGTCAGCTCGATCAGACTGCCGGCCTCGGTCCGGCCGTAGCTGGTGATCCATTCCGTGTTGTCGTTGGGCTTGAAGTCGACCCGGGCCTCACCGCCCCACCGCCGGATATCGAAATCGCGGCAGCCGATGGCCGTCGACGTACACCGTGACTTGCCGGTGCCGGCCGCATTGGGCCGGAGCGTGTCGCCCCGGTCGGCGTAGCGCCAGTCGTCGCCGGCCAGATACTCGCCCGACACCTTGAATCCGAGCTTCGGTGTCAGCCGCGTCGCGTGCCGGAAGCCCATCCGGAACACGCCGCCGTTTTTGTCGGCCGCCGAGGTCCCCACCACGGAGGGCGACTTGCCTCGGTAACCACCCTCGACTGAAATCGTGGTGCCGGGGGAGGTCAACGGCGATTTGGTGATGATGTGGAGCACGCCGTTGGTGACATTGGGGCCGTAGAGAGCCGCCCCAGGTCCGAGCACGAACTCGATCTGTTCGATGTCGTCGTTGGTCGAGGAGAAGAAGGCCGGTACGTTGACCCGGAGCGACGGCACCGCCGCGTATCGGTTGTCGATCAGCGTCAGCAGCGACCCGGAAA
>JANPEL010000391.1:0-11650 GCA_031431925.1 Gemmatimonadota bacterium
GTCCGGATCGCATCGATTTCTTCGACGACGATGACATTCGGTTGACGTTTGATTTTGGGCTTGGCGGCGGGTGAATCTTGGGCGGCCGCCGGATCGCCCAGGACGGCAATCAGCATTACGGACATCAGCCATTTCATCGGAACCCCCAGGGTTGCCTCGGGCCGGGAAAGATAGTCCGGAGGCGCCGGGGCGGCGTCGGCCCAGGGCAGGGCGGCCCCAATGCCGGCAATGAGCGCGGCCAGCAAGAGTCGGAAAGTCACTCGCTCTCCCTTGGCGGCGGCAGTTTTCCAGCCTCGGTCAGCGCTCGCCGTAAGACAAATTCGATCTGACCGTTGAGGCTTCGAAGCTCGGCCGAGGCCCAGCGCTGCAAGGCGTCGTGCAGCGCCGGGTCAATTCGGATCAGGACGGACTTCCGCTCGGCCACGGGAATCAGGAGTAGAGCGTTCCGGCGTTTATCACCGGTTGCGTCGACCGCTCGCTGCAGAGCACCACGAGGAGATTCGACACCATTGACGCCTTCCGCTCATCGTCGAGGTGGACGATCCCTCGCTTCGAAAGGAGCTCGAGCGCGTTCTCGACCATGCCGACTGCTCCTTCGACGATCTTCTGCCGGGCGGCGATGATCGCGGAGGCTTGCTGTCGTTGCAGCATGGCTTGGGCAATTTCCGGTGAGTACGCCAAGTGGCTGATCCGGGCCTCGATCACGTGCACGCCGGCCTTGGCCAAGCGCTCCTCGATATGCTGCTGGAGCGTCTGGGACACCTCGGCCGGGCTCCCGCTCAGTGAAAACTCGCCCGACTGATGGGCATCGTAGGGATATGTCGAGGCGAGGCTCCGCACGGCCGACTCGCTTTGAACCTTCACGAAGTGCTCGAAATCCTCGACCTCGAACAGGGCCTCGGCGCTGTCCAACACC
Organism: Gemmatimonadota bacterium; assembly: GCA_031431925.1. Lineage (GTDB taxonomy): Bacteria > Gemmatimonadota > Gemmatimonadetes > Gemmatimonadales > GWC2-71-9 > SHZU01. The sequence goes on from JANPEL010000391.1 coordinate 917, forward strand.
TGCCAGACCACCACGGCCCCGATCTCGATCGGGTTGGAGTGGCTATCGTTGACCTTCAATTTGGTCGTCTCGAAGTTCCGGACCCGAAGGGAGACTTTCTTCTTGACCGTAAACGGGTTGGCAAACCAGATCCCGGCCTCCTTGGTCGACCCGGCGTACCGGCCGAAGAGAGTCAGGACCTTGGCCTCGTTCGGGTTCACAACGAAGATCCCGGCCGCGGCCAACATGGCGGTGAAGAACACCAGCCCGGCCAGGACGGCGAGGCCCGGTCGCTCGGCCTGGACCGAGGATGCGAAGAGCCAAATCGCGCCCACCGCGGCGGCCAGCACGAGGCCAATGACGATCAGGCCTGGAATCGGACGGATCAGCCGTTCCTTGATCATTTCAACAACTCCCTCGAGGGTGATATCTGAATGATATCACCGCGATATCGACTGTCAAGGCCCAAAGGGACGTTCCAACGTTCCGCCAGTCGGGGGACTCCAAGCCCCCGACACCGACAAACCAGGCACCCTCTTTGGCCGTCCCGATGCTGCGATTAGAACTCGCGGAGCCCGAACGCGACGACGTGGCCCTCGCGGCCGGCGGCGATGCCGAGGCCTTCGAGCGGCTTTACCGTCGGCACGTGGCCAAGGTGAGCGCGTTGGCCCGCTGGCTGATCGGCGATGCGGACGTCGACGATGCCGTCCAGGAGGTTTTCGTCCGGGTCTGGCAGAAGCTCGGCACCTTCGCCGGGCACAGCGCCTTTGGGACCTGGCTTCATCGGGTGGCCGTCAACGCCCTGCTTCGGCGTCGGCAAACCATCGGGCGAAACCGGGCCCGTTTTACCGAGGACGAGCTGGCGCTCGAGGCGGCACCGGCGCCGGCGCGGCATCCGGAACTTCGGCTGGCGATCGAGCGGGCCGTTGAAACGCTGCCGGCCGGGGCGCGACAGGTGTTCGTTCTGCATGACATGGAAGGTTTCAAGCATGAAGAGATCGCCGAACTGCTCCACATCGACGCTGGGACGTCGCGGTCCCAGTTGCATCGGGCCCGGATGCTGTTGCGAAAAGTGTTGGCCTCATGAGCGGGGGTAAGGCAATGTCGCATCAATGGACGGACCAGCTGTCGGCTTATCTCGACAACGAGTTGGCCCCGGCCGAGCGGGCTCAAGTGACGGTCCATTTGACGGAGTGCGTCGAATGTCGCGAGGTCCTGGAGGAGTTGGGGCGGATTGCCGCGGCGGCTCGGGACTATCAGGGTGAGCGACCGGCCCGCGATGGCTGGCCAGGGATTCTCCGGGCCATCGAGGCTGATCGGGCGGTCGCCTTGCCGGTCCGCCCGGCCGCACACCGTGGCCTCGGGTGGCGGCACCTGATGGCGGCCGGGTTGGTGATGGCGGCCGCCGGCCTTGGAGGCGGGTGGTACTGGTTCGGCCGCTCCACTGAGGCGCCGCCCGTCGTGGCGGCGGCCCCGGCCGGGGCCTTGATGGTCGTCGGCCTGACCAGCGTTGCCTACGACACGGCCGTGGCGGAGTTGCAGCGGACGCTGGCGGCGAACCGGGGCCAGCTCGACACGGCAACGGTCCGTTCGGTGGAGCAGAGTCTCCTGATCATCGACCAAGCCATTGCCGAGGCGCGGGCGGCAATCCAACGTGATCCGGCCAACGGGTATCTCAACGGACGGATCGCGGCGAACCTGCGGACGAAGCTCAGTCTGCTGCGGATCGCGACCCGCGCAATCGTTCCGGAAGCCTAACGCCAAACCTGGTGATTCCAAGATGATAACTCTCGTGATGGCCGTGTTCTCGTTGGCCGGGTTCCAAACTCCCCGGTTCACCACCGACACCACCGTGGCAGTCCCCCAGGGCTCGCGCCTTCGGCTTCAGAACCAAGGCGGCGAGGTCACGATCAAGACCTGGGATCGGAGTCAGATCCGGGTCCAGGCCGATCACTCCAGCCGATCGTTCATCGAGGTCGATGTTCGCGGGCAAGTCGTGGAGATCGAGTCTAAAGGGCGGCGAGGCCTGTCCAGTGTCGTCGATTACCAACTCACCGTGCCGGCCTGGATGGCGCTCGATATCGGCGGGATGTACGCGGAGGTCTCGATTGACGGGACCAAAGCGGCGGTCAAGGTGCAAACCCTCGAGGGCAACATCACGCTCCGCGGCGGAGCCGAGACCGTCACCCTCAGCACCGTCAACGGGCGGATCGATGTGAGCGGGGCCCGAGGCCGCGTCGAGCTCCATGCCGTCTCCGAAGGGATCAAGGTCGCCGATGTTGCCGGGGGCGAGTTGGTGGTCGAGTCGGTCAGCGGCGACCTCGACATGCGGCGGATCGACGCCAAATCGGTGGACGCTCAGACCATCAGTGGTGACGTCGTGTACGAAGGCCGGATCGCCGACGCCGGGTCCTATTCGTTCCTGAGTCACAGCGGCGATGTGACCCTCGCCATTGCCGAAGGCACCAACGCGGCCCTGTCAGTGGTGAGCGCCAACGGGGATGTCAGTTCCAGCTTTGCCCTCAAAACGGAGCGGACCTCCCGCCGGCGAAACACCTACCGGATGGGCAGCGGAAGTGCCACCGTCGAGATCGAGACCTTTAGCGGTGACGTGGACGTGATTCGCTCGTCCGAGCTCAAGCCGGCCAAGGTCGAACAGGACGATGATGAGCAGGCCCCCAAACTCAAGTACCGGCCCAAATCGAAACCCCCGGCCGACCGGGACGACGATCGGGACGGAAGCCAAAACGAAGGAGACGACCGATGATTCGCGTGATCGGAACGTTGGCTGTGGTCGTCGGATTGAACTCGTCCTCGGTGCGGGCGCAGGACTTCGAGTTCAAGCGGGACCTGGCCCCGGGCTCGAAGTTCGTCCTTCGGAACATCCTCGGTGATGTGCATGTCGCGGCCGGCTCGGGACGGACCCTCAGCGTCACCGCCCGGAAAAAGCCGGGCCGCCACGGGGATCCCGACGATGTCGAGATTAAGTCAGTCGAAATCGACGGCGGGGTGGCGATCTGCGTCTACTATCCGAGCTCCGGCCGATCCCGCAGTGCTCGCGGAGACGACCGGGACCGCGACCGCGGGCGGAAGCGGAACGACGATCCCTGCAGCCGCGGCTCGGAATGGCAGAACAACGACCGGAACGATACCTCGATTGACTTTACGGTCCAGTTGCCCGCGGGCCTCCGGGTCGATGCCAAGACGGTCGCGGGCGATTTCGTGGGACTCGGCCTCCGCGGCACCCTCGATCTCGGAACCGTGTCCGGCAATCTCAGGCTGACCGACCTTGAGGGAGACGTTCTGGAGGCGACGTCAGTCAGCGGCGATATCGAACTCGACCGGATCCGGATGCGGGAGGTCGGCGCGGAGACCGTCAGCGGCGATGTCACGTTCACCGGGTCGATCGATCCCCAGGGCCGCTATGACTTCAAGACCCTGAGCGGGGATGTCGTCATGACGCTCCCTCGGGAGCCGGACGCAACGGTCAGAGCGGTCACGTTCAGTGGTGATCTCGACTCCGCGTTCCCGATTGCCACCACCGGCGGCCGGAACCGGCGGCATCGATTCAACGCGACCTGGGGTACGGGAACCGCGCAGTTGGATCTGGAGTCGTTCTCTGGCGATATCCGGATTCGCCAAGCGAACTGATTGCCGGGCCGGGGTGCGACTACGGGATGATGATGGCCTTGAGAATGGTCTGCGATTCGACCGCGGCGAGTGCGTCCCCGGCGTGGGCCAGGTCGAATCGGGCCGTCACCATCTCTCGCCAGGGAATCCGGTGCTGAAACCGGGCGGCCAATTCGACCGCCCGATGGAAGTGCGAATAGTCCGATCCCCAGCACCCGCGGAGGTCCACGTGCTTCCGGTTGATCTGAAAGTGGGGGTGGATCGGAACCGTGCCGTGGTCGGTATACTGGCCGACCACCACCACCCGGCCCCCGTCGCGAACCAAATCAAGCGCCTGGGGAACGGCCTCTGGCCGCCCGGCGGCTTCGATGACGACGTCCACTCCCCGCCCTCCGGTCAGGCGGCGCACTGACTCGAGTCGTTCGGCGGGAGGCACCGCGAGGTCCAAGGTCGTTGTGGCACCCATCCGCCGAGCGAACGCCAGTCGATCCGCCGGTGCCCCGACGGCGATGATCTCGCCCGCACCGGACAACGCCGCCAGGGCAATCGCTGATTGGCCCACCGGGCCGGCACCGAGGACCGCCACGCTTTGCCCAAGCTTGATCTCGGCTCGATCGACCGCGTGGACCGCGGTCGCCAACCCGCATCCTCCGCCGATGAAGGTCTCCGGTTCGAGCGCCGCGGGGAGCCGGATCATCTTGACGCCGGGCTTCATCCAAATCCGCTCCGCCCACCCGCCGAGCGGCCCTTCGCTGGCGCTGTAGCTGATCCCGTACACCCGGCGGGACGGACACCGGGTGGTCTGCTTGGCGACCAAACACTGGTAACACTGGTTGCAGGTCTCGTGGACGTCGAGGAAGGTGACGACGTCGCCCTCCTGAAAGGGAACCCCGTCGATGTCCTTGATCGGGCTCCCCATCGCGGCGATGCGGCCGACCGAGACGTGCCCGGGGATCAAGGGGTAGGGAACACCCGAGAGTCGCCCGTGGTGGATATGCACGTCGGTTCCGCAGACTTCGGAGTACATCGTCTCGAGGAGGGCGGCGCCGGCGGTCAATACCGGAATCGCAATCTGCTCGAGACGAATCGGTTCGTTGGGGCCGGGCATGACGGCCGCAAGGCACGTGGTGGTCATCTGGCGGGCTCGGCTAGACCGCGAGCAGTTCGAGTTGCACGCCGCTGCTCCAGTCAGGGTGGATCAGGATCGAACGGGGTCCGAACGGCCGAAACGGCACGCCCTCGTGACGGAGGTGGGTGGTCGCGGTGTTGAGGTCATGGATCGACACGGTGAGCCCGACGGGCTCAGCGGAGGGCGGATTGGTCGACAGGCTGGGCCCGAGGCGAGCGGCCGCATAGCCCGGCGACACCAACCAAAGGCGCGAGGCCCCGAGGTCGAGGGCAACACCGCCGGGGTGCGGGTGAACTCTGGCCCTCCCCAGAAGCCGTTGATAGGCCACGGCAGCCACCTCAGGGGCCGGGTGGATCACGGTCATTCCTGCGATTCCGAAAGCCGTGTTGGCATGGTGCTGCCACTCCGGTCGCCAGACGAACTCGCGAGTGTGTTGTTGGCAGAAGAAGGCCGGGAGGGCCGGGCTGGCCTCCTCGGGCAGGTGAGCGACGCTGAAGCGAGCCCGAACCTCTCCATCGGGCAAGGAAACCGGCCGCTCAAAATCGACGACGGGCGGGACGTCGATTCCCCGGTCGATCAGGGCCGCCCGGGTGGCCCTGACATCGGTGGTGCCGAGAGCCATGGCCCCAAATCCCTCGCGGCGCTCGAGAATCCGGGCCCACCGCTCGCTGCCGGTCGACCGATCGAGCACGGCCAGGAGTTCGATGTAGTCGCGGCCGAGCATGATGGTGTGGTTGGCGGTCCCCAAGGAGGGGTGGCCGCCCCGCTCAGTGAGCGTAAACCCGAGCCGGCGGTATTGGTGCGCCGCCGATTCCAAATTTCGGACAAACACGATGGCATGGTCGAGGAAGATCATCGGAAGCTCGATCGGCGTTGGCCAAATCTACCAAACGGCGCACCCCGAAACAACGAGCCGGCGACCCGGGTATTATCATTCGCCACCTTCGAACGAGGTTCTCTCGTGTCCCGCCATCTCGCCAATCCGAACAAGATCCAGCACCACCTGACGACCACGGCGTTTACCCTCGACGGGTACCGGGTCACCGCAACCCTCGGCGTCGTTCTTGGAATCACCGTGCGGTCTCGCTCGTTCTTCGGGTTCATCACGGCGTCCCTTGAAACGCTGGGGGGCGGCCGAATCGACCGGTTTGTGCAGCTTTGTGAACGGGCCCGCTCGGAAGCGTTCGAGTTGATGCTCCAGCATGCCGAGCAGTCCGGTGGGAATGCCGTGATCGCCATTCGATACGACGCGACCGAGGTCATGCAGGGTGTCAGCGAAGTCCTGTGCTACGGAACGGCTGTCGTTGTTGAGCAGGTCTGATTCGGCTGAATCGCGTTTCGATGGCCTGGTCTGGCGGCAATTGGGTTAACGCCGCCGCCGCTGGCGGCCTATCATCTGCGGGCATCCATCCTCCGGAGTCGTGGTGCTCGCCAAAGTCCGTTCTGCCGCCGTCATCGGCATCGATGCCTATCCGGTCGATGTCGAAATCGATCTCGCCAACGGGCTCCCGTCGTTCTCGACCGTTGGCCTTCCGCACGGCGCGGTCAAGGAGGGCAGGGAGCGGGTGTCGGCGGCCCTGGCGAATTCCGGGTTCGAGTTCCCCCTCAAACGGATCACCGCCAATTTGGCTCCCGCCGATGTTCCGAAGGCCGGCTCGGCCTTCGATCTCCCGATTGCCCTCGGGGTTTTGGTGGCGAGCGGTCAGTTGGCCATCCCAAGGCTGGCGGACGGATTCGCGTTCGGGGAGCTCGGCCTCGAGGGGAGCCTTCGACCGGTGCGGGGCGCCCTGTCTCTGGTGAGTTGTGCCCAGGCCCTCGGCGCTCGATGGGTCCTGGTACCTTCGGCCAATCGGGCCGAGGCAGCGTTGGTCGAAGGCATCGAGGTGTTGGCCGCCCCGTCCCTGCGGGCCATTGCGGATCATTTCCGGGGCCGGGTCCAATTGCTCTCCGGACCCGCTGGCATCGCGGCTGTGGCCGCGCCATCGGACGGCGTGGATTTTTCAGAAGTCCGCGGGCAGGTCCTTGCCAAGCGCGCCCTCGAGATCGCGGCGGCTGGTGGCCACAACATGCTCATGGTCGGTCCTCCGGGCAGTGGCAAGACGATGTTGGCCCGCCGGCTGCCCACTATTCTGCCTCCGATGACCGCCGCCGAGGCCATCGAGGTAACTAAAGTCCATAGCGTGGCGGGGCTCGGTGGATCCGCGGTCGGCCTCCGGAGCAGCCGGCCGTTCCGGGCTCCCCACCACACGGTGAGTGATGCCGGCATGGCGGGCGGCGGCCCGCATTCCCGCCCCGGCGAAGTGAGTTTGGCCCACCGCGGCGTGCTCTTCCTCGATGAGTTGCCCGAGTTCCGCCGCAACGTGCTCGACACCCTCCGCCAACCACTTGAAGATGGGATCGTCACGATCGCGCGGGCGCAAATGACCGTGACCTACCCGGCCCGGATGATGCTCGTGGCCGCAATGAACCCCTGCCCCTGCGGTTACTTCGGCGACCCGACGCGGGAATGCCAATGTACGATCGAGGTCCGTCGTCGCTATCGGAACCGGATATCCGGACCGCTCTACGATCGGATCGACTTGCATTGCCAGGTTCCCGGCGTGGCCTGGTCTGAACTCGTCGACGGTGACTTGGCTGAGTCGAGTACCGCGATCGCTGCCCGAGTGCGGAGCGCCCGGGAACGGCAGCGGGTTCGGTTCGACGGCCATTCGGTTGCCTCGGTCAACGCCGATCTGTCCGGCCGCGGGGTGGACCGGTGGTGCGCCCCTGACGCCGAGGGCCGGAAACTCCTGGCGCTCGCCCTGGCGCGGCTCGGGTTGTCGGCCCGGGCGTATGTCCGGGTTCTCAAGGTGGCTCGTACCATCGCGGATCTTGGAGGGGAGGACCGGGTTCGGGGGCCCCATGTCGCCGAGGCGGTGCAGTACCGCGGCCTGGATCGGTCTATTGGGGGATGGACAAGCTCACTACCAGCCGGAGCCGGTAGTCTTCCGGGCGGATGATCCCGCGAACCAGCGCCGGATAGGGTCGCAAGTCTACCGCCTCGATGATGTAGCGGCCCTCGGTCACGCTCGCGGGCAGTCCAGCATCGATCAGGACAGGACCCTGGGTGGACCCTCCAAAGACGCCCAGCTCAATCCCAGCCTTTCCCTCGACCACGCACACTGCGTCGATCGGGCACCGGCTGTCGCCGACCACCCGTCGAAAGCCGACCGTCAGGTCGGTGCCGACGATCCGGGTGCTTTGGTTTGGCGCGAGCTCAAATTCCTCGCCCAGCGGAACCTCGGTCGGGTCGAGCCCAAAACATCCGGCGATCAATCCGGCCCCGGCCATCCAGTGCCCATGCTTCATTCGGGTCATGCCTCCGGCGTCCTTTGGGCAATCCCCGTACCAGCTTCTTCAAGGGCTAAGTGCACTGAATAGGGCCCGGTAGCCGCCGGCCGAGGCACCCCGTGTTGGAATGACACGCGGGTCCGACACGGCTGGTACGGCAGGCAGAGCCGCGCCAGATATTGCACGGCAACCGGCGGGGGACCGGAAACCGGACCTCAGGTACCCGGGAATACCTGGCGGAGGTGGGTCAGGATGTTGAGTTCCAAACGGCCGGTGGTTGCGCAGGGCACCCGTTCGCTTCGGCCTCCCGGGACGTCAACCGCGTCCGCACTGAGCAGGATCTGGAGTCGGGAGCCCTTGGGCGCGGGGGATACCTGGGCGCCGAGGTTGAGGAAGACATGCCAGAGGTCGGCGTTGGCCCCGGTAATGCCTTCGCCGCAGGAGAGGAACGCCGAGACCGGTTTGGTTCCGATCCGGCGGCTCACCCGGAGGCGTTTGACCCCAAGCTGGTGGTTGGCCGGATCGTCCTCCTTCATTCCGAGCTTGATGTCAGCGAAGAATGCCTTGAGGACCCGGTACACGCTGTCAGCGGGTCCGGCGACGAGGCCACTGGTCGAACCGAGGTCCCGTTCGAACACGAACGTCCCCCAATCCGTGAGGAGCTTTTCTTGAGCCGCTACGGGCCGGCCCACCAACACCATCGTTGCGGTCAGCCATGCCAATGGTCGCATTGGTCAGTCCTCGGTAGGTTAGTCGCTGTTGGACAATATGAGCCCATGGGACCGGAAAGGCAGCAGCATGGATCCGATCTGCCACACGCTGGTTGGCGCCGCCCTCGCGAAAGGCGGGTTCGACCGCTGGACGCCGCGGGCCACGGCGGTGCTGATGTTCGCCGCTAACGCGCCCGATGTCGATATTGTGGCCACGCTGGTGGGACAGAACCTGGCGTGGCGGCGGGGCGTGTCGCATGGGGTTCCGGCGCTGCTGGTCTGGCCGTTTCTGATCGCCGCGGCGGCCCTGCTGTTCGACCGGTGGCGTCCCGTGCTTGGGGGCCCTCGAGTCCGGTTCGGACCGGTCGCCGCGATCTCGGCGGTCGGGGTGCTGACCCACCCCGTTCTCGATTACCTCAACAACTACGGGATGCGCTGGTTGATGCCCTTCCGGGATCGATGGTTCTACGGTGACAGTCTGTTCATCGTGGATCCCTGGCTCTATCTCGTCTTGGGGCTCGGACTTTACTTGGCGGGCCGGAGTCGCCGGGCCGGACATCATGACCCTGCTCGCCCGATCCGCATCGCGTTGGCCATCGGGTTGGTCTATGTCGGGGGCATGATGGCGGGCACCACGGTTGCCCGGGCGATCGCGGTGCGATCGTTAGGCAATGTCGACCGGGATCGGCTGATGGTCACCGCCCTGCCGGTCACGCCATTTCGGAAACAACTCATCGCCGACGACGGCGGGCGCTATCGGATTGGGACCGTCGATCTGTTGACCTGGACCACTCGAGTCGACTCGACCATGACGAGGAACCCTCGATTTGCCGAGGCCGTCGTCGCGCTCGAGCAGAGCGCGCCGGGGCGAGCCTTGCTGCGGTGGTCGCGCTATCCGGTCGTGAGGGAACTCGAGGGAGGACGGCTCCGATTCTTCGACCTGCGGTACACCGACGGCCGCGACCCGTCGTGGGCCAGCCTCGATGTCAATCCGATTGAGCCGACGCCCGGACCGCTGCCAGCGGCGCCCTAAGCCGGGCCACCGACATCCGCCACAGCGCCCCGGCCTGGTCGGTCGAGACCCAGGCAAACCGCACCGTGTTTCCAGGCGCCAGTTGTCCAAACCGGGTCAAGTCGGCGCTGATCACCGCGCCGATCTTGGGGTAGCCGCCGACCGTCGGCCCGTCGCGGAGGATGACGATGGGCTGCCCGTCGTCCGGTACCTGGATGGCGCCCAGGCAGGTTGCCTCGGAGGGCAGGGTCGCGGTCACCTTGACCGCCAGAGGGGGGCCTTCGAGCCGAGTTCCCATCCGGTCTGAATTGACCGCCACCCGGTAGGGCGATTCGGCGAGTCGGAGGTACGCGTCGGTCGCGAAGACGTGCGCTTGGGGGCCAGGGGCCACTCGGATCGGGCCGGGGTCTGGCGGCGGTGAAGGTACCGAGGTGCCGGGCCCGGGTGACATGGGCGGACGGGGTCCGCACCGGAGTTGGTCGCCCGCGGTGAGCCGGCGGCCCTCGAGCCCCCCGAGCGCCGTTGGGAGGTAGGTAGACCGGCTGCCGAGCAGCACCGGCACGTCGACTCCGCCCTGGATCGCCATGAGGACAAACCGCCGGCCCGCTTCGGAGGCGATCTCGAGGCGGCCGCCCTTCGGGACGGCGAGCTGGGTCGAGCTCGGAACCTCGGCGCCGTTCAGCCGCACCACGGCCCCTCCCACGACCGCCACGGCCGCCGCGGCCTCAAAGCCTAACACGAGCTCTCCCTGGGCCAGCTCCAGCCCGGCCGCGCCGTCCGGGTTGCCGACCAGCGCATTGCCGATCCGAAGCCCGTCCGGATCCATGGCGCCGCCCGGCGGCAAGCCGATGCTCCGGTGGCCAACCCACCCGAGATCTTGGACCGTGACGAGGCCCGTGGCCCGGATGATGGTCAGCACCTAACGCTCCTCTTCAAACCGCACC
>JANPEL010000392.1:0-3625 GCA_031431925.1 Gemmatimonadota bacterium
CCCACGGCCGAACCCTCACCGAGAACGACGAACGAGCCGCGGCTCAAGTGGCCGTCATTTCCGACCGGCTCTGGGACCGGGTCTTTCGACGCGATCCCGCCACGGTCGGCAAGCAGGTCGCCATCAACGGCCAAGGGTTCACCATCGTCGGGATTGCCCCGCCGAAGTTCGCGGGGGCGATGACCGGGTTGGCTCTTGACCTCTGGGTCCCGGTCACCACGATGACGGTGCTCGACCCCGGGAATGAACGACTCACGAGCGATAACTGGCAGTGGCTCGAGTCCGTGGCGCGGGTCACGGCTGGTTCAACCCTGGCCCAAGCCCGGAGTGCCCTGGACCTGGCCAGCCGGCAGGTGGCGCAGGCGGCCGGCGAGAAGACGCCGACACTCGCCGGCGTTCGGAGACTGTCGGACACCGGCGCTGGTCAGTTCATCAAGCCGCTGTTCCTGACTCTGTTCGGCCTGGCCTGCATCATTCTGCTGATTGCCTGCGCGAACATCGCCAACCTCCTCCTCGTCCGGGCCATCCAGCGGAACCGCGAACTCGGCGTCCGCGTGGCGTTAGGCGCGAGCCGGGGACAGGTCGTCCGACACCTGATGACGGAAAGCCTGGTCCTGGCCGCCCTGGGCGGAACGCTGGGCGTGGTGTTGGCGTTCTGGGGCCGCGGCCTCCTCGCCGCCGTCGTGCCCGACCTCACCTTTCCGATCAACTTGTCGAGCGAAATCAACTTCCGGGTCGTGGGCATGGCGAGCGTGGTGACACTCGGAACGGCGCTGCTCGTCGGGCTGCTACCGGCCATCCGGGCATCCCGACCCTCATTGGTCGATTCGCTGAAGAATGGCCAGCGGGCGGGCTCAACCCGGTCTCTGCTCCGAAACGGGCTGGTCGTAGCTCAAGTCGCGCTCTCGCTGATCGCGTTGGTATCGGCGGGTTTGTTCTTTCGGAGTCTCAAGGCCGCCCGAGCGGCGGACCCCGGGTTTCGCGATCCCGGGCAGGTCTTGGTTGCGGGGACTGACTTCCGCCTGGCCGGCTATCAGAGCGCCGCTGCGCGCCCGTTGCTCGACCGGGCCCTCGAGCAGATCCGGGCCATTCCCGGCGTCCGGGCCGCCTCGACGACCGATGACCTCCCGATGATGATCGGCAATAACAGCTCGACGAGCGCCGCGCCCGAGGGGTACCAGTTTGGGCCCGACGAGAACCAGTCGATTGACTATGCCAGGGTGGGTCAGGACTTCTTCGCGGCCATGGGAGTCCCGATCAAGGCCGGGCGGGGTCTCACCGCGGCCGATCGGTCCGATTCTCGGCCGTCGATGGTGATCAATGAAGCCTTCGCCAAACGCTACCTGGCGAATCGAGACCCTCTCGGCGCCAAGGTCCAAGCCCAGGGGCGGGACTGGACCGTTGTCGGGGTGGTGCCGAACGTGGTCAAAGAGCGGCCGGGTGAGACGCCGACGCCCTTCATGTACTTCGCGGCGACCCAGAGTTTTGCCGTCAGCGTCTTTTTCATCGTCCGAACCGAGGTGGAACCCCGGTCGATCATCGAGCCGGTCCGCTCAGTGCTCCAATCGATCGACCCGAACCTTCCGCTGCTCGATCCCCGGACGATGGAGGCGAGCATGGCGGGTGGCTTGTTCATCCAATCGATGGGGGCCAGTATCTTGGCTTTCCTTGGGATGATCGCCCTGGCCTTGGCCGCGATCGGGCTCTACGGCGTGCTCAGTTTCGCCGTGAGCCAGCGGACTCGGGAAATCGGGGTTCGGATGGCCTTGGGAGCCGGCACCGGCTCCGTGGTCCGCATGGTGGCTCTCCACGCCTCGAGGTTGCTCGGGGTCGGGCTGGTGGTTGGCGGCGGACTCAGCCTCGCGGTCGCTGTGGCCCTCCGCTCCCAGCTCTTCGGGGTTGAGCCGGCCGATCCGGTCACGTTCGCCGCGGTCGCCGGCCTCCTGGCCTTGGTGGCGCTTGCCGCCTCGGTGGTGCCGGCCCGCCGGGCGGCCCGGGTTGACCCGGTGGTCACCCTGAAGGCCGAGTAGGTAGTACTTTTCAGCGGTGTTTCCTCGACCTCGAAAGCGCTCATGATCCGGCTTGCCAATATCGAGAAGACGTTCCAGACCGGGCCCACCAAGACCTACGTCCTCCGCCAGGTGAACCTCGAGATTCGCCAAGGCGAGTTCGTCACGATCATGGGTCCCTCCGGGGCGGGCAAGTCGACGTTGTTGGGGATCTTGGGTATGCTCGACGCGACCTGGGGCGGAGAATTCTGGTTTCTCGACGAGCCGGTCCATGCCTTGAAGCCGAAGCATCGTGCGGAAATCAACAAGCAGTACATCGGCTTCGTGTTTCAGCAATACCACCTGATTGACAGCTTGACGGTCTACGAAAATATTGAAACACCGCTGACCTATCGCGATTATAACCGTGGCGACCGCCAATCGATGGTCGCCGATATCCTCGATCGGTTCCAGATTGTCGGCAAGAAGGACCTTTTCCCGAGCCAGCTGTCGGGCGGCCAGCAGCAGCTCGTCGGGGTGGCCCGGGCGGTCGTGGCCAAGCCTAAGTTGATTCTGGCCGATGAGCCGACCGGCAACCTCCATTCCGATCAGGCTCGCGAAATCATGGAGCTGTTCACCCGGCTCAATCAGGAAGGGACCACGGTCATTCAGGTTACCCATTCCCGCGAGAACGCCCTGTACGGCAATCGGATCGTCCAGCTCAAGGACGGTTGGGTGGTCGGCGAAGAGCAGGTGCGGTGACCGACGCCCCCGTCGTCCTGATTGCCGACGACCAGCCGGATGTGGTTGAGGCGCTCCGGCTCCTGCTCAAGGCCGAGGGTTACAAGACTCTGACGGCCCACGTGCCCGAGGGCGTGATGGCCCAACTCGAGCGCCACGAAGTCGATGCGGCCCTCATCGACTTGAACTACACCCGCGATACCACGTCCGGCCGCGAGGGGCTTGATCTCCTGTCCCGAATCCGGGCCCACGACCACACCCTTCCCGTCATCGTGATGACCGCCTGGGGCAGCGTCGACAAAGCGGTCGAGGCCATGCGGATCGGCGCCCGCGACTTCATCGAAAAGCCCTGGGACAACGCCCGGCTGCTGACCACGCTCAAGACCCAGATCGAGCTCGCGAGGGCGCTTCGAGCGGCCAACCGGCTCGAGCAGGAAAACCGCCTCCTCCGCCGCGATGGCATGCCCGAGTTGATCGCCGAGTCGCCGGTGATGCGGCCGATCCTTCAGGTCATGGAGCGAATCGCCCCGAGTGACGCCAACGTCTTGATCACCGGCGAACACGGCACGGGAAAGGAAGTCGTGGCCCGGTGGATTCATGCGGCCTCGAACCGGCGTGAGAAGCCGCTGGTCATCGTCAATGCCGGGGGCCTGCCGGAAGGCGTCTTCGAGAGCGAACTGTTCGGCCACGTGAAGGGCGCCTTCACCGATGCCAAGGCCGACCGGATCGGCCGGTTCGAGATGGCCAACGCGGGGACCCTCTTTCTCGACGAAATCGCCAACATCGGGCTGAGCCAGCAGGCCCGGCTGCTCCGGGTCCTCCAAACCGGCGAGCTCGAACGGGTCGGGAGCTCCCAGACCCGAAAGGTGAATGTCCGGGTCATCGCCGCCACCAAC
>JANPEL010000393.1:0-6440 GCA_031431925.1 Gemmatimonadota bacterium
ATACACGCCCGCCACCGCCCCCGGCATCCGGTGCTCCCGTACCAGCCGGGCGAGCCCGTCCTGGAGTTCCTCGACCGCCGGTTCGGTCTGCAGACTCCGCGGCCGAGAGACGGAAACGCTCCGGCCTCCAAGGACAGCGACCATGCCAAGCTGAACCACATCACGCCGTGACAAAGGGCTCGGCACTCGGCACTCGGTACTCGGGGCTCGGCACTTCGAAGGGCGGTTCATGAGAGGGAAGCTCCGAATTGGAGGGGGTCGATCGGGAACGGCATCGAACAGCCAAGTTTACTCGGCACCCGCGGGATCGGGCAGTCGGCTCGGTCCGTGGGCGACGAGGTTTCCGCCCGACGACCCCCTCCTCGAAATCACCACCGACAAAAGTGACGGGACTCGGTCCCCATCGATGCGACCGGTGTTTCGGTGAGGGAAGTTGACTTACCGATTTGCCGGTCTATTGTTTGGTGGTGAATTTATCTAGAATGATACTCATTCTCAACTATGGTAGGACTTGTGAGACTTCCAGCCTCCGTCGGCGTCGCCATTACCATTCTCGCAGCCAGCGCTGCCGCCCAACCGCGCGATTCCACCGCCAAGCGCCGTCGGCAGCTCCCGACAGTTGAGGTCATCGGCAGTCCGGCCGCGCTGGTTGGGATTCCCGGTTCAGGGACCCTCGTGTCGGCTGGCCTGCTCAAGGCCATCATCCCCCGTGATCCCGGTCAGGCCCTCCGGGTCGTCCCAGGTGTCTTGGTCCGCGACGAGGAGGGCCTCGGGTTGCGGCCCAACATCGGTATTCGAGGCCTCAACCCGACTCGATCGGCCAAGGTGCTGCTGCTCGAGGACGGGATCCCGTTCACGATCGCGCCCTACGGCGACAACGCCACCTATTATCATCCGCCGATCGAGCGGTTCGACCGGATCGAAGTGCTCAAGGGTAGCGGCCAGATCCGGTACGGGCCTCAGACCATCGGCGGGGTCATCAACTACCTCACCCCGGCGCTCTCCGGAGCGTGGCGGGGCCAGATCACGACCACGATCGGCAGCCACGAGTATCTGAACCTCGCGGGCCGAGCCCAGGGGAGGGTTGGAGCCGCAGCGGTGGGCCTCCACGGACTCCGGAAAAGCGGGGCGGGTTCCCGCGACAACATCGGGTCGCGGCTCACCGACCTTAGCGCGAAGATCGCGCTCCCCATCGGTGCCAATCAATCGCTTACCTGGCGCGCCAACTACTACGCGGAGCGATCCCAGGTGACCTACTCCGGCCTCACCGAAGCGGAGTTTGCCGCGAACCCGCGCCAGAACCCGTTCGGCAACGACTCCATGTTCCTGGACCGATGGGCCACCGACCTGACCCACCGCCTGGCGATCGGCGATCGGATCAGCCTCTCGACCACCGCGTACGCCTACGTGGTCTCCCGCGATTGGTGGCGCCAATCCAGCAACTCGGGCCAGCGGCCCAACGACGCCGCCGATCCCCGCTGCGGCGGGCTCGCCAACCTCTCGACGACCTGCGGCAACGAAGGCCGGCTTCGCGATTACCACGTGGGGGCGGTTGAGCCCCGGCTCAAAGCCCAATACCACCTCGGTCCGATCCCGGTTGTGGCCGAGCTCGGCGTCCGGCTCCACGCCGAACAACAGATTCGCCGCCAGGTCAATGGCGGGTCGCCTAACGCTCGCCAACCGGGACCCGCGGGTGATCCCAATGCCGGCCTCAAGGAAGACAACCTCCGGAGCAATCTCGCCCTCTCGGCCTACCTGCAGCATCGATTCCAGTTCGGGCGGGTCGGCCTCACTCCGGGCCTTCGGTTCGAGCAGGTGCGTTTCCGGCGGGCCAATCGGCTGGTCGGTCCCGCCCTGGCCGACACGGCCATCGGCAAAACCTCACTCACGACCACCATCCCGGGTATCGGGGTGACCTGGCTTCCCGACGATCGCCTGACGTTGTTTGCCGGGGTCCATCGCGGTTTCTCGCCGCCCCGAACCGAGGATATTATCGACAACTCCGGCCAGACGGTCGACATCGACACTGAATCAAGCTGGAACTACGAGCTCGGTGTGCGGGCTAGACTCGGAGAGGCCGGGGCGTTCGAAGCCACCTATTTCCGGATGGATTTCAGCAACCAGGTCGTGCCATCGAGCGTCGCGGGCGGAGCGGGGGCCGCGCTCACCAGTGCCGGCGCCACCCGCCACGCTGGACTCGAGTTCGCCGTCAACGTCAACCTCTCCCCGATTGCCCGCACCAGGATTCCGATCGACCTCGGTGCCACCTACACTTACCTAGCGACGGCCCGTTATCACGGTCCCCGGTTCGTGTTCGTCGGCAACACCGCGAGCGATGGGATAGGCAGGGTCTTTGTCGGCCAAAATGCCGCCCAGACTCGCGACCGGGTCCCCGTGACCGGCAACCGCCTCCCCTATGCCCCCACCCATCTCGCTTCCGCCTGGGGATCGATTGAGCCTCGGGGAGGGACCCGGGTTCGGGGTGACGTGATCATCACCAGCGCCATGTTCGCCGATCCCCTCAATACCACCGCGCTGAGTCCGGATGGACAGCAGGGGCCTCTCGCTCGATCGACAATCTGGAACCTCGGCCTCTGGCAGGAGATCCCGGCGATCGGGGTGGAACTCTCGGTGGCGATCAAGAATCTCTTCGACCGGCTTTACGTCGTCGATCGAAGCCGCGGACTCCTGCCGGGGCCGGCGCGAACCGTGACCCTTGGCGTCTCCCGGGCGTTCTAGCGGCATCGACCAGTCGACTCGGCGAGGTTAGAATGAACCGATGACTGCCCTGACTGATATCCTGCTCCCGCCCGACCAGGCCGAAGGCACGACCAACACGGTCGGCAAGTGGTTCAAGTCCGTCGGCGACGAGGTCTCCGCCAACGACCCCCTCCTCGAAATCACCACCGACAAAGTGACCGTCGAAATCGCCGCCCCCCACGACGGCGTCCTGGCCGAAATCCTGAAACCCGAAGGCGAAGCGGTCGAACCGGGCGAGCCGGTGGGCCGCCTGAGGGCTCGGCATTCGGAGCCGCCCCCTCCGCCGAGCGCCGAGACCCGAGGGCCGAGTGCCGAGGACCTGGGGCCGGCGGTCCGCCGGCTGATCAAGGAACGCGGCCTCGACCCCGCCAAGATCAAGGGTACCGGCCGAGGTGGCCGGATCACGGTCGAAGACGTCGAAGCCGTGGCGGCCGTCGCTACCAATCGAATGGTGCCCCACTCGGCCATGCGAAAGAGTATCGCGGCGCATCTCAGCCAGAGCATGGCGACGGCGCCGCACGTCACCACGATCTTCGAGGCCGACTTGAGCGCGGTGTTGGCGCATCGGGCGGCCACCGACAAGGCGGCCACGTTCACGGCGTACTTCGTTCAGGCCACGGTGGCGGCGCTCCGGGCGGTGCCCGAGGTCAACAGCCGGTGGCACGACCAGGCACTCGAATTGTTCGATGACTGCAACATCGGGATCGGAACGGCCCTCGAGGCCGGCGGGTTGATCGTGCCCGTCATCCAGCGGGCCCAAACCCTCAGTCTGATCGAGACGGCCGGGCTGCTGGCCGACTTGACCGCCAGGGCGCGGGCGGGAAGCCTAACGCCGAAGGATGTTCAGGGCGGGACCTTCACGATTTCGAATCATGGGGTGAGCGGGAGCCTGGTGGCCACACCGATCATCATCAACCAGCCCCAGTCGGCCATTCTGGGCATCGGCAAGCTCGAGAAGCGGGCCGTGGTCGTCGAGGGCGACCGGATCGTGGCCAAACCGAAGATTTACGTGACGCTGACCATTGACCATCGGGTCTTAGACGGGTTTCAGGCCAACGCGTTTCTCACGAAGTGGGTCGAGACGATCGAATCCAGTTGGTGATCAGTTCGGCCGTCCGGGCCGGAGCCGCCATGGGAAACAGGTGGCCGAAACCCGGGAGGTCCATGATGGTGGCGGAGGGACGGATCTCGTGGAACCGCTCGGCGGCGGCGGGCGTGAACGTATCGGTGGTCCCACCCCGAATCAGCAGCACCGGGAGCGACGGCTCGAGCCGGCCAATCTCCTGCCAGGCATCCCGATAGAGCCCTTCGTAGTAATGCGCTTCCCAATCCGGCTGCCATACCAACGTGAGACCGGTCCCATCGTCCGAGGGCCGGAGTCCGCCGCGGACGTAGTGCCAGAGTGACGCATCCGGCCAATCCCGGAACAGGGGCCGCGGCCGCCAGTAGTCGAATGCCTCCTGCTCCGAGGCAAACTCCGCCCGCCGAAACCGGGCCCGGGTGGCAAGCATATGCCGTGGCACCCCTTCTTCGTCGGGATGATAGATCGAGTCGACGTGGGCCGGGAGCAGCAACGTCGGGTCGAGCAGCACGAGCCCGCTGAACCGGTCTGGCCGTCGAGCGGCGGCCACCAGCGAGGCCACCGCCCCGAACGAATGGCCCACCCCAATGACATCCCGAAGATCGTGTTCCACGATCCCGGCCGCCAGTTCTTCGCCCACGGCCTCCCAACTCCCTGGCCCTTCGGGGGCGGGGCCGGCGTTAGGCCAGAGACCGCGAGGCGGGATGGCAACGACCCGGAACCGATCGAGCCACGGCTCGATCAGGGGCCGATAGGCGCCGAGCGGGAAGCTGTTGGCGGGGGCAAGGTGCAGGAGCGGGCCGGCCCCACCGAGTTCGATGAGCGGTCGTGACATGGGGCGTGGAACCTAGCGCGGCGGGGCCGACGGCACTATCCCTTCATCCACGAGCCGCCAGGGGTACTCCGCAGCGTGCGGGGTTGAGAAAGTCTCTTGGAACCTGACCCGGTCAACACCGGCGTAGGGAGTGCGGCGAGTGTCGTTGCCGCCGTGTTGGCCACGCCACCCGCTCACTGGGTTGCGTGGCTTTTTCACGTGAGGGATCCGACTGTGTTCTACCTGATTCCGCTCCTGCTGCTGCAAGACACCCTGCCCCTCGCCAAGCGCCGGGACACCCTGGAGACGGTGGTGGTTCGGGCCACCCGCGCGGGGAGCGCCCCGCCGACGTCGCAGACCACGCTCGATCGCGCCACGATCGATCGGACCTACGCCGGCCAAGATGCACCGCTGGCGCTCCAAGGCCTCACGGGTGTTACGGTCACCTCCGACGCCGGCGGTTTTTCCGGCTACAGTGCGATCCGGCTCCGGGGCATCGATCAGACCCGGCTCACGATTTCGCTCGACGGGGTGCCCCTCAACGACCCCGAGGACCAAGTCCTCTATTTCTCGAACGTGCCCGACTTCATGAACTCGATCCAATCGGTTCGGATTCAACGGGGCGTCGGCTCGAGCGGTTTCGGAACGGCGTCGTACGCGGGGTCGCTCAACTTCGAATCGATTCCGATCGCGGCCACTCGCCCGTTCGGCGAACTCCAGCTGACCTCTGGCTCCTGGGGCACCAAGCGCGTCAGCGCCGAGGGGGCCACCGGATTCCGCCGGGGCTTTGCCGCCTATGGCCGGCTCTCGGGACAGGAAACCGACGGGTACCGCGAGCACTCCGGCAACCGCGCCCGGTCGGGGTTCCTGAGCGCCGGCTGGTTCGGAGCTCGCGACGCGCTCAAGTTCACCGGCTTGGCGGGACGTTCGCGAACCCAACTCGCCTACTATGCCCCGTCCGAGGCCGCACTGATGGCCAATCCGCGGGTCAATCCGATGTCGCCGGAGGAGAAGGACGACTTTCATCAGGAGATGGCGAGCCTCCAGTACACCAGGGAGTTGGCCAGGACGGCCACCCTGACCACGACGGCGTATCGGAACAGCGCCGCCGGGAACTACGACGTCTTCGTCGGCTCCGATCTCTGGAATTTCAATCTCGGCCATGTCTGGTACGGCCTGTTGTCGACCGTGGCGTGGAAGACCCGCGAGGTAGCTTTTTCGGCCGGGGTCCACGCGAGCCGCTACCATCGCGATCACTTCCTGTTCGTACGTCCCGATCTGGCCAACCGAGCCTACGACAATACCGGATTCAAGCAGGAGCAAAGCGCCTTCCTCAAGGCGACCTGGACTCGGGGCGCCTGGGACTGGCACGGTGATCTTCAAATCCGCCGGGCCGCGTTCCGGTACCGGCCCACGCCGGGATCGACCTTCGGCGAGCCCGCGATCAACTGGGTCTTCGTCAGTCCGAAGCTCGGCGTCACGTGGCGGGCCCGGCCCGACCTGTCGGTGTACGCCTCGCTGGGAAGGACCGGACGGGAGCCGACCCGGAGCGACCTCTTTGCCGGCGCGGACGATCTCGACGCCGCGGCGGCGACTGAACTGCTACCGCTCGATCAAGTGCGGCCGGAGTCGGTCACCGATTTCGAAGCCGGCCTCCGATGGTCCCGGGGCGCCGTGGCGCTGAACGCCAACCTCTTTGCGATGCGGTTCCGGCATGAGATCGCCCCGATCGGCGCAATCTCGATCACCGGGAGCCAGCTCCGGCGGAACGTGGACCGAAGCAGC
>JANPEL010000394.1:0-15896 GCA_031431925.1 Gemmatimonadota bacterium
GTCGATGGCGGCGGGCGAATACGTCTCGGTCAGTTCCCAAGCGGACACCGAGGCGGCCGATCTCGCCCGGGAGAAGCGCGAACTCGCCGAGTCGCCCGCGTTGGAGCATGCCGAGCTGACCCGGATCTACCAAAGCCGGGGCCTCACCCCCGAGCTGGCCGCGGACGTCGCCCGTGAATTGACGGCGCATGACGCGCTGGGCGCCCATGCTCGCGACGAGTTGGGACTGTTTGAAGGCACCCGGGCTCGCCCGATCCAGGCTGCACTGGCCTCGGCGGGGGCCTTTGCGATCGGGGCGGCCCCCCCCGCTATTTTAGCAGCAATCCTCTCATCGGGCAGCCTCACGTTGGCCTTGGTTGCCACGACCCTCGTCCTGTTGGCCGGCTTGGGCGCGCTGGCCGCCCGGCTCGGCGGGGCTCCGGTGTTGGCCGGCACGGTGCGGGTGGCATTCTGGGGCGCCATGGCGATGGGCGCGACCTCCCTGGTGGGCCGGTTGTTCGGAGGCGTCGCCGTTTAACGAAGGAGACACTGTGAAGCTACTGGGCCGCGGCCTCTCGACCCTGGTTGGCGTCGTCCTCCTGTATTTCCTGCTGGCCCCGGTACCGATCGAACCGGCTCCGTGGACCCCCACCCCGAACACCGGGTACACCGGCCCGTTCGCACCCAACTCGCTCCTGACCGCGGCCGATACGATTCTGATGCCGGCACCCGGGCCTGAGGATCTGACCATCGGACCGGACGGCGGGATCTACTCCGGGCTCGCGAACGGGACCGTGGTCCGGATCGACCGGGCTACCGGGCGGGTTGACTCGATCGCAAATACCGGGGGGCGGCCGCTCGGGGTCCGGTTTGACCGGACCGGCACCCTGATCGTGGCGGACGCGGTCCGTGGTCTCCTGGCAATCGGGCCCGGCGGAGTGGTGACCGGGTTGACCGACAGCGGCGGCGGGAGGCGGCTGGTTTTTACGGATGCGCTCGACATCGCGCCGGACGGCACGATCTGGTTCTCGGATGCCTCGCAACGGTGGGGCGTGGCCACCGGCGGGCTGTTGGATTTCTGGGAGAGCCGGCCGACCGGCCGATTGTTGCGCTACGATCCGGCATCAGGCACCACCACCGTCGCGCTCGACTCGGTTGATTTTGCCAACGGCGTGGCGGTCGGCCCGGGCGGGGGTTGGTTGTTGTTGAACGAGACGATGACGGGGCGAATCCTCCGCTACTGGCTGGCGGGCCCGCGGGCCGGAGAGTCGGAGGTCTTCATCGAGGGGCTCCCCGGAGTGCCGGACAACATCGGGTACGACGGGCATGGCACCTTCTGGGTTGGGCTCTTCGCGCCGCGGAGCGCGGCAACCACGAAGATTCGGACGCTGTCACCGTTCTTCCGAAAGATGTTGTATCGGGTTCCGGAGCGGTTTCGCGTCCGGGAGGCCGAGGCCTATGGGATGGTGATCGGGATCGATACCACAGGCCAAGTTCGCTACAACTTCCAGGATCCGACCGGACGGTTCCACGCGACCACGGGTGCCGTGGCCGCGGGCGACACACTCTACATCAGCACGCTCACCCGGAACGTGGTCGCGCGGGTTGTCGTGCCGCGGTAGCCCAGGGGGCCCGCGCCGCTACGGCTCGCGGACGGCCGTGAGCTTCCACTTCAATGTCTTGGTAGCGAATGGGCCAACCTCTACCACGTTTCCCTCGATCGTCCGACCATCGGCCTTCACGGCGTGCCCTGGCACCGGGATCTCGAGCCAGCTCCAGACCTGATCTCCGATGATCGTGCCCAGGCTGCAGTGCAGGGTGTTGGTGGAGAGCATGCTGGCCCCGATGCCCTGCACAACGTGACGATCCGGCGGAGGTCCGAGGGTCCCGACGACCAAGTTATCCAAGTGGATTTCGAGGCTCGCATCCAATGGACTCGCCGTGCCCTGCGTGCTCTGGGTCACGCACAGCGCCGTCGCCGATCCCGTAATGGCGCCACTGGTGTTCGTGAAAATTTCCATGCCGGGCGCCCCGTCGGGAAGCTGCGTAAACCGCTGCCGCTCGAACACCAGGTTACTCACACTCGCCAAGCTCGACCCTCCGGGGAATCCCGGGGCGTCGACCTTGACCGACGCGGTCCCTTCCCATTTCGCGCACCCGACATTGGAGACGCTCACCCGCGGCAGGAACAGGAACGGAATCGGCCGTCCTGTCTTGTCACCATCGCTGTTGCTGTAGATCAACACCAGCTCCTGGACTCGCTCCGCCTTAAGGTCGCGGCAGAACGATTTGGCGCCCTCTTTGGTCCAGTCCTCCGCCGCCTTCCAGACGCCGCCCGTTTTCACCATCGCCTGGATCTTGAGGTTGGGAAAATCGGCAAGGGCCAAGCCGTTGGTGTACAGGACGGACGCGACGTTGCTGTCGGTGAACTTGAGATAGTCGGCGTGAACGGTGAGGCGGGGCAACTCGTGGTCTTGGGGAAAAACGGCGGAGCTCGTGAGTAGCTCGAAGCTCTCCCGGGGGGCGCCCTGCTGATCCACTTTGAGACTGGGGCTGCCAAACCGGCCACCGGCATCTTTCAGGTCAAAGGCCTTTTTCATTCCCCAGTCGAGCTGGTCCCATCCGTTGAAGTCGTCTTGATTCGCGGCACCGACATCGTTCCACAGCGCCAACGCGAAGGCCGGCCAGATTTTCTTGATGCCTCCGTGCGATGCGAGGGCGTTGACGATCGCGGCGACGCTATTGGCGCTCTCGCTGGCGTCCCAGATCTGTTTGAGCACGGTGTCGCTGTACTTGCGAGCGAGATAGAGCAGGAAGACGTAGTCGCAATACCCGTTCGTCTTGTCTCTATCGCCGCCGTAGGCTTCGTCCAGAGGCACCAAGCGTTCAGCAAACATGTAGCCCGCGGCGTAGGGCTGCTCGACTTGGTCCTTCGGATTACCGTAGACGAAGTCCATGGCCCAGTTCCCGGTGGCCTCGCCCAGCCAATAGTACTCCGCGAAGCAGTTCGCGGCCCGGTTGTACGATCCGAGCTCCAGCACGTGGAAGAATTCATGCGCCAACGCGTTCCGGAGTGCTTTCGCGTCGCCGTCGCCGGTGAGGTGGATTTTCGAGGGCGTCTTGGCGCACGGAGCAAATCCGAGATAGGGCACCACTTTGGCTTGAACGCCCGCCGGGTTCGTGATGGCGAACATGAGGGGATTCTCGATGTAGATATCCAGCTTGCCGTCACCGCCGTTGCATTCAGCGGTGACGGTGCCGTCGGAAAGGAATTGGCGTCCGAACACCACGGTCTCCTTTTGCCAGACATTTTCCGCTTCGGCGGCGGCAAGCGCCGCGCTCTGACCAACGATCTGATCGAGCTGAACTCCCCAGGTGCTATTCCCATCGTAGTGGATCTTGAAATGGGTCGTCTCGAGCGTGCGGTGGCCGGAAGAGAAGATGCATGGGGCCGCGGCGGCTCCCGCCGGTCCGGCGGCGGGCGCAGCCAATGGAAACCGGGCCTGGTACCAACTGCCGAGGTAGGGTGACGGCACAAAGAACGGCGCGAGTTGGGCTTGGGTCGCAACGGACACGCTGGCGAATCGGTCGGCTGCTTCGATCAGCACCGAGTTGTCGGGCGTATTGTCTGCCGGCCCCCGATATGGTGCTGGAAGCCGAGCATCGCTGAACGCCGCGAAGACCCGGTACACGAGCCCCTGTTCAGGGGTGAGCGTGCCTTGCTTGACCGCGGCCCCGATGAGCGAACTGGCGGACGTACCGCTCGCCGGCCACTGGGCATTGTCGGTGACGGCGACGGCTACGGGGCTGCTTCGGACCGAGCCGCTCGAGGCGGTGATGTCCGCGGCGCCTTCGGCGACGGCGGTCACCTTGCCGGCCGCGTCGACGGTGGCCACGCTCGCGTTCGTAGTCTGCCACGTGAACGTCGCCGTCACCGGATTGCCGGCCGCATCCTTCGCTTCGGCGGTCAGGGCGCGGTCGCTGCCGATGGCGATGACGACACTCGACGGAGACACCGTGATCGTCGCCACGGTGGCACCGGCCGGAGGGGGCGGTGGGGGCGGCGGAGGGCCCGGCGGCGGTGTCGATGTCGGCGGCTCGGCGGTCGAACAGGCTGCCGCAAACGCCATTACCAGCCACCATTGTTTCAACATCGGCTTCATGGTCGATCCTCCAAACCGCTTCGACGGGGTTGCTCAGGGCTTCAGAAGGGGGAGTGGCCCGGCAACCGCTAGACCGAAGCCGGCTGCGCGAATCCGAGAGTTGAGCGAGGTCACGGCGCCCCTGGCGGCGGCGACACCTTTTCAATGGTGATCGTCGTTTGCTCGGTGATCTTCTTGATCGTCCCGTATCCGGTCCGATCCTTCATTGTCACCGGCGTGCCGGGCAGACTACACACGGTCTTGACGGCGTTGACCGCGGCGCATTCACCCGGCGCGGTGAACATGAAGTTGTCCTCCGCCGCGGCCAGCTGCTGATCCAGATTCGGCACGACGCCGGCCATTTGCTTCATCATCTCGGCGGGCGTGGCGTTCGGATGCTTCGCCATGTAGTCCTGCATGGCCTGGAGCTTGCCCAGGTCCATCGCTCCCGTCGGCGAGCTCAGGGTCGGCATCTTGGCCCCCGGCTTCGGTCCCGCCTTGCCCAGGCCGTTCGTAAAGTCGGTCAACGCCTGTTGATCCGCGGTCGGGGCCACGGTGTTCTTGCCCTCACCGTGCATTTTGATCCAGGCCGGATTGAAGATGGATTCCCGGCCGTTCGGCAGATGTTGCCACCGGCCCAGGGGATCCTTGCACCGCGTCGCGATCGAATGGAGTTCGTCCCCGGCGGGGGCAATGCGGACCCCGAGTTTCCGGGTCGGCGAGGAGGTCACGCCGAGCCAAAACGAGAACAGCGTGTACGGGAGCTCTACGGTCGTGACGATGCAGTCGGGCCGGGTGATCCGGGCGGAGCCCTTGGTCCAATAGAACGGCGCGGCGAGGTCTTGGATGCCCGAGGTAAAGTCGTATCCGGCCATGCCATCATCGGGTGCCAGTCCGAAGGTGATGCTGCCCTGACCCGAGATCGTGCTCGACACGCCCGGGACCTCGGTGTCCTCGATCGTCATGGTGGAGGCGAGGGTGACCTTGTAGTAGGTGCACCCGGCCGTCTCTTTCAGGACCTCCGTCACGTCTTGCGGCGGAACTCCCGGTTTACTTGGTTGAGCCAGGGCCGCCTGGATGGCGGCCTTGGATTGCTGGACATCAGGCCGGAGGCACTTGGGGTGCACGCTCGTTGCCGGCGGGAGCGGCACCGGCGCTTGGGTCGGAAGCTGACCGGCCTTGGTTGGTACTTGCCAAGCCGCGAGCGGCCCGGCGAGCGCTGAGACCACGGTTACCGCGACCACCATTGCTCGAGTACGCATCCTACCTCCAGTGGGGATTTGGGGCGGGCCGCTCAGCGCGGCGCCTGACCTTTGAGCCGGACGACATGGCCGCGAGTCAGCCCGTCGCCCCCAACGATTTTCGCGGTACTGAACCGCTCCAACACGGTTTCAATCACAATCGTGCCCACGAACCGCTCCGGCGCCCCAAGCGACTGGCCGGTGGCCGGATCAATCAACGCCTCGCCCGCCTCGTAGACCTCGAGTTCGAGCCCCGGCTGCATTCCGTCATTCCCGGTGGCCCCGACATAAACGACCCCGTTCCGCACATCCACGACCCGGGCGCTCCACCGCATCTTGGGCATCCCCATCAGCAGGCCGACCACGGCCTCCTGCAGCGCCTGGCGGGAGGCCTGGCCTAACGGCGTCGTCATGGTGGCGTCGGCGCTGTAGCTCTTTTCGTCTTTGATGAGGTCGGCGGCAAGCCCGGTCTGGCTCGCTTTCCCTTTGCCTTTGGTGGCGTAAACGATTTGGCCGGAGCTCGCGTCGATCAATCGGAGGTCGATGATGACTTCGGCGCTGACCTTTTCCGCCGCAACGCTCAAGCCCTTGATGATGTTGGTGGCGCTGCCGCCGAGGTTCGATTTGTTGAACGTGAAGCCGGTGATGTCGCCGACGATCAAGACTTGGGCCCCGAGCAGGGTGCCCTGCTGGGCCGCCGTCTCCTTGGTGGCCTTGGTCTGGCCGATGGCCTGTTCCTGCTCGATCTGCTGCATCGCGGCCCGTTCGAGCACGATGAACCGGTTGGTCCGCACCAACACCGACGTGAGCATCTCGGTCAGGCCGCGAGCAAATTCGCTGGGCGGCGGAATTGCCACGGTCACGGTCGTTTGGGTGCCGACCTGGGGCTGGCCGTAGGGTTGCTGGTATTGGGGCTGCTGCATCGGTTGCCCCGGGATGCCCATGGTCGTGCTCTGCATCTTGAGCGCCGAACCGGACAAGTCCATCACCGCAACCCGGAGCCGTTGGGTTGGCGGGTTCTGCGCCGAGGCGGTGGCGACGCCGGCCAGAAGCAGGACCAGGGCTGATCTCATGGCACCACCACCGTGACTTGGCCCGGCGGCCTGGGGCTCGGCCGCATCAAGGGGAACAGCGGGGTCACGGTAAAGGTGTGGGTGCCCCTTGGCACGATCCCGACGGGCTGGCTCAGCGGCCCGCCTCCGCTAGGGGCGCCGCCGTAGTTGGTGCCGGCGAAGCCGAGTTGGGCAAAGTAGGCGCCGTAGCTCGATTCGGTCCGATAGTCCGCGGCACCGGCGAAGCTGATCCAGTTGAGCGTCACTTGGCAACCGTCGGACGTACAACTGCCGACCGTCGCGGTCGGTACGGGGCTGTCGGGGGCTTGCGGCGTGACGGCGTTCACGATGGTCTGCCCGGCCGTCCCGGACCGAATTTCAGTAATTCGATATTGATATGAGGTCGCCGGGGTCAGGCCCTGGTCCGAGACTCCATTGAAGCCGCAGCCGGCTTGCTTCCACATCGCCGACCCCATTGGCGCCCGCTCCACCCGGACAAGCGCTGTCCCGGTTTGGGTATTTGCGGTGGCGATCGAATAGGCGGTCGGCCCGTACGACGTCAGGGAGACGGTCGGCGCCGGACCGAGGAGCGGAACCGCCGACCAACACGGCAGCGCGGCATTCAAGCTGATCTTCGCCGACGTCAAGGCCGACAAGGTGCCGGACGGTCCGTACCGGCCCGCCACGGACACCCAGTATTGCAGGGCGCTCGGACTGGACGGCAACACGTTGACCAGCCGCGCTTCGGTCGACGGAGCGCTGACTTCGATGCTCCCGATCGGCGGGGTCTGCGGACCCAACCCGACCGTGACGAAGTACCCGGTCGCGTACGGTACCGGCGACCACGACACTCGGAGATCGACCCCTTCCTGGCGGGAGTCCACCCCCAGCGGCGAATTGAGCCGTGGGGTCACACGAGGCACGATCGTGACGCCCGGTTCGCCGAGGGGCACTTCGCCCCGGGGGCCGAGTGGATGGAGGGCGGTGACCCGATAGTAGTAGAGCATCCCCCCGGTGGCGGTGTTGAAAGCGGCCGTTGGGGCCGTGACCTGGGTCCCACCGCGGGGATCGAGAGCCAGTGCGATCCACGGCCCGGAAAGACTCGTCGCCTGCTCGACCGTATAGCCGCCGGCGCCGGTCACCGGTTTCCACATGACGGTCACCGCCACCGGCGTCGCATACACCGACACGCTCGGCGGGCTCAAGCTGGGCATGGACGGGGCCGTGCCGCGCTGGGCTTCCAGGCTGGCGGCGGGCACGACCCACATCGCCACGCGGAGAATCGCAATCCGTTTCATTTGTTCCTCGAGAGTGAGTCGATCCGTCCTGTTGAAACCAGTTGGCCGGCCCGCCGGGTCCAAATCGCGACCGCCGCGGTACTGAAGCACCGGGCCGCCTTCACCCCGGCCGGACCGTTCAGCCGAACCTCGCCCGCGCATTGCTTGAGAGCCCGCAGGCCCCGCTGATCCATCACCATCCCGAACCGGAGTCCCACTCCCGCCAGCGACGTGAGCGAGAGGAGCGCCCCGATCAGCCGAAACCGACCGAACGGCATCATCGGACCTCGAAGGTGACGACGGCCGGCACCGCGAAGTCGCCGACGTCGTTAGGCTGGAACAGGGCGACCAGTTTCCAGGAATACATCCCGGGATTGAGCGGGGTCTCGAACACCACCCGGTCGGCCGACCACTCGGCGGCGTTGGCGGCCGAGACCCGATGCTCGGTCGTAGTTACCCGCCAGGTACGAGGGTCGGTGATGGCACCGAGGAGGAGGTAGGCATGAGCACCCCCGACCGACGCCCACTCGAACCGGACCCGGGGCGAGCCCGCTTGGCCAAGACCGAGCACCTGGCTCGCCCGGACCCGCTCCGGATTTCGCGCCTCCGCGGGACACCGCACCCCTCGTTTTGGCGACTCCGCCGCCGCCTTGTGATCCGGCCCACAGCCCTGCCCCGCCAGCACCGTGGATCCCCAGGCGGTGCCGGCGACCACCAGCACCAGGATTCGGAAACTCGAGGTCATGGCGCCACCCGCTCGGCATAGTTGTTCGAGGGCATCGGGTCGGGGGTGTCGCTCATCACGAACGCCGCCACCCGCATCAAGACGTTCGGGGCGGGCGCGCTGGTCGCGATGGTGACCTCGCGCATCCCGCGGACCGGGATGTCGCCCAGATCGCAGGTGACATGGGCGTTGACGGCCACCTGCCCCGGGATCGTGCTCGCCCGGCAACCGGGAGCGAGCCGCGACACGCCGACGCCCACCGGAAGAAGAATTTCCAGCCGGGCATTCCGGGCCTCGCCATCGTTATCGCTGGTGATCACGATCCGGGCGTTAAGCGATCGCCCCTTCACGGCCACGAGCTCGATCGATTGGATCCGGACATCGGCCTGCCAGCCCGCTTGGCTCGCGGCTGGAGCCGAGCCCCGAAGCGAGGCGACGAAGCCGAGGCCGATCATACCGAGCAGTGCGTTCATGGCTTGAAGTCCGCCGGCAGCCGGATGATCTCAACCTTGGAGTCGCCGAGTTTGGGGGGCTTCTTCTTGGGGTCGAGTTCCGAGGGATAGACGCCAAGGGCCCGAAGCCGCGGCTCCTGGATGCCGGCCACCAGGAAGTGGGCCCAGAGCTTCTGGATCCGGCGCCGGGCAATGACCGTGTCGGCCGGGTTCTTCCCGTCCACTTCGGCCGGGATGTTCAGGAGATAGTTGCCTTCGATGGCCTGGAGCGCCTCGGCGAGGGCCGCGATGTCGTCCTCGAAGCCCTCTTCGAGCGCATCGCTCCCGGCGATGAACTTGACCCCTTTCATGAACAGCTTGCCGTGGGCAAGATCCTTGATCATCGCCTCCTTGTTCTGTCCTTTGCCAAACAAGGCCTTGACGCCCTTGCCGACGAGCGGCGCCGCCATGGTGGCCCCGGTGATCATCGCCCCAGCGGGTGTAGCCCCCATGATCATCTTGCCGACGTTCGGCTGGCCGACCGGTACCTGACCCGGCGCCCCTTGCCCCATCGCGGCCTGCGCGGCCGCCGCCTGGGCCATCGCCGCTTGGTAATCGGCGCCCCCGGCCGCTGGAACGCCGGCCGCCTGCTCCGCCGTGACGCAGACCAGTCGGGCCCCCACCGCGGCCTGGGTGGCGGCCGGATCGAGCCGCTTGCCGAGCAACCGTTTCTTGGCCGCCGCCACCAAGGTCTGACCCGCCGACGGACTGAAGACGACCCCCTGCCCGACCCCTGGCGCCACCGCCCCCGCCCGCGCCGGGCTGGTACCCGCCGGACACGACACCCCGGCCAAGTCACCCGTACCCAGCAGTCCTTCCAAACTCTTCCCCTTCGAACCCAACAACGCATCGGCCGCCGCAGCCGCCGCGCTGGTGGCCGCCGTATCGAGGACCTTTCCGGCCAGTTGCTTGACCACACTTGGCTTGGCCGCCTGCCCCACCGCCGACCCCGCCATGACCACCAGCAACACCCCCACCCAAGCGCCGAGTGCCGAGTGCCGAGCGCCGAGTGCCGAGCCCTGAGTGCCGAGTTCCATGGTTCCCCCTGTTGGTGCTTACGCGATTACGCTAGAATCGAAAGGCAAGATGGCGGTAGCCCATCATTCGGGTTTCATCCGGGGTCTCACTTCTCTATCACTTGGGCGTAACGTGTTGCGGCTGCGTACGTTCGGCGGGCTCTGGATCGAGAACGCGACGGTCGGCGCGGAGGCGGGGGCACGCCCGAGACGGCTGGCGGTGCTGGCGATTTTGGCAGCGGCAGGCCCCAAGGGAGTGACCCGGGAACGCCTCCTCAGCATCCTCTGGCCGGACAGCGAACCCGACCGAGCCCGGCACGCCCTGTCCCAAACCCTCTACAACCTCCGCCGCGATGTTGGGGCGGAGGTCGTCATCGCCACGGCGCAGGAGCTCCGGCTCGATGGCGCCCTGATTACCTCCGATCTAGCCGACTGCCGTGCCGCCATCCGGGCCGGGAACTGGGCCCTGGTGGCGGAGCTCTACGAGGGGCGGTTCCTGGAGGGCTTCTATCTCGCCGACGCCGACGAGTTCGAGCGGTGGGTCGAGGAGGAACGGGGGGCCATCGCCGGGGAGGCGGCCCGGGCCATTGAAGCCGGCGCCCGAGCGGCTGATCGAGGCGCCGCGGTCGGGCTGTGGCGGCGACTGACGGTCGTCGATCCGTTGAGCGGGCGGTTCGCCGCGGGCTACATCCAGGCGCTGGTCGCGACTGGCGAGCGGGCCGATGCCCTCGCGCACGCCAAGGCGTACGAGGCCATCCTCCAGCGGGAGCTTGGCGCCGAACCCGACCCGGCCGTCGCTCGGCTCGTGGAGCAGCTCCGGGAACCCGGGGAGGGGTCCGCCGGTACCGCCTCGGTCGCTCGTCGCGCCCCGGAGTCATTGCCTCCCGAAGCGCCCACCCCGAGTGCCGCTCCGCCGTCGCCGCCGCCGACCCAGAGGACGGCCACTCATCGCCGCCGGCTCGGGCTGGCCGCCGGTATCGGGGTACTGGCCATCGCGGGACTGTGGTGGATCCGCGGCGCCGGACCGAGCCCGGCCGCCGGGCCCCCGGTGCTGGCGGTCGGGAGCCTCCGGGACCTGACCGCGGCCGACTCGACGCCGCTAAGCGGTGTTTTGAGCGAGATGTTGACCACGAGTCTGGCCCGGCTGACCGACATCCAGGTCGTGGCCCATTCCCGGATTCTGGAGTTGATGTCGCCCGAGGATGCCTCGGAGCGAGGCCGGGCGGAGGCGGCCCGCCGGGCCGGCGCCGGCCAGATCCTCGAGGGCGAAGTGACGATGGTCGGCCGGGATTCGGTGGCCCTCGCGCTCCGGCGGGTGAACCTCGTCACCGGAGTGGTGCAACGGGGTTATCGGGTGGTGGGGGTCGATCGCTACGCGGTCATCGACAGCCTGACGACCACGATCGCGAGGGATCTCCGGCTTGACGCGCCGCTTGGCGCCCTCGCGGACGTGTCGACCCGTTCGCCGATTGCCTATCGGCTCTATGAAGACGGCCTCCGGGCCTATCTGCAATTCGATCCCCGGTCGGCCCACCGATTGTTCCGCTCGGCCATTCAGGAAGACTCAACCTTCGCCATGGCGACGTACTATGCCTGGCGCACCGCGGCCGCCCTCGATGATCCCGGCCTCGATTCGTTAGGCGGTCGGGCCCTCCGCCTGGCCTCCCGGGCCCCGGATCGTGACCGTCTCGTCATCATCGCCCACGTCGGAATGGTCCAGGGCGACCTCGGCGCGCTGGCCGCGGCCGAGTCGCTCGCGGTCCGGTATCCCTCCGATCCGGAGGCGCTGATCCGGGCCGCGGAGGTGATCAACGCCGCCAATCCGGCCCTAGCCCGCACCGCCCCGCTCTTGAATCGGGCGGTCGCGATTGATTCCGCCGCGGGGTCGCGGACCGCGCTGATCTGCCGGGCTTGCGAGGCACTCGGCGTCTTGGTTTCGCACTACGTCTGGGCCGATTCGACCGCGATGGCCGAGTCCACCACCCGCCGATGGATCGCCCTCCAACCGTCGAGCCATGCCGGTTGGGTTGCCCTCGCGGACATCAACCTGGCCCAGGGCCGCGAGGGTGAGGCAGCCCGGGCTCTTCAAACCGCCGATTCCCTGGGCCGGCCGGCCGGCGGTCCCTCACCCGACGACTTCTCATGGCAATTGCGCGGTGACAAGCTCGACCTGGCGACGGCTCGGTGCAACCGAGACCTGCCGGACGCGCCGGCGGCGGCGTTTCGGGAGATGCGATGGTGGTGTACGATCGCCCTCCGGATGCAGGGCCGGTATCGTGATGCGCTCCGCCTCGCTCGGGCGGGCATCGTGCCCGCTGCGCCGAGGCCCCGATCCGAAATGGGAATCGAACCGATCCAGGCCGCGTGGCTCGATTTTGAGATGGGCCGGCCGCTGGCGGCCGGGCTCCAGTTCCGGCGGTTTGCCGCGGAAGGCCAGACCCGCAATTTGCCGCCGGGATTGGCGGCACGGACCGCCGCTTGGAATCTGACCTTGGCCGCCACCGCCCTGAGCGAGACCGCGGACACTTCGGAAATTCGGGTGCTGGCGGATTCGGTCGAAGCGATCGGACGGCGGAGCTTGTTCGGCCGAGATCCCCGCCTGCACCGCTTCATTCGCGGCCGGGCCTGGTCGCGGGCCGGGCGCGAAGAAGACGCGGTGCTCGCCTACCGATCCGCCCTGGTCTCCCCACCGTTTGGCTTTACCCGGATCAGCTACGAACTCGGCAAATCACTGATGGCGCTGAACCGGCCGGCGGAGGCTATCGAGGTCCTGCGGGGACCATTGCACGGGGGCGTCGACGGGTCCGGCCTCTACCTGACCCGCACCGAGATCCATGAATTACTGGCCGTGGCCTTCGACGCGGCCGGCCAGCGAGACAGCGCCGCAACCCACTTCGCCATCGTGGCCCGCGCCTGGCGGAACGGCGATCCGTCGGTCAGCGCCCGCTACCAAGCGGCCCGAGACTATCCGACTCGGCCGAGACGGGCGGCTCCGAAGTAGGGCGGGCGTTCAGAAGGGAGGAGCCGCGGCTCCGGCAGGCTGGGCCTCGAGTTGGTCGATCAGTTTTTGGAGCCGGGATGGCTGCGGGTCGAGCGCGGCGGCCGCCTTGAGGTAGGGTAGCGGATCGGCCCCACCCTCAGGCAGTTCGAGCTTCTGCCCCCGGTGGAGCGTGTACGGCTTCCCGTTTTCGATCACCAAGCAGGCCGGCGGCCCTCCGTACACCGCCGACAGGCCGACATCGATCATGATCACCTTGCCTTGATGGCGGGTCATCACCGTTCCCGCCGTGACGGAGTGGCCGATCACGATGTGCCGGACCCCGAAGTTGGCCAAGACCTGATCCACATGGGCCGCGAGCGGAGCCTCCTCACTGGTGGCCAGGCCGCGGTACCAGAGCGGCCCCTCACCGTCTTCGGCCATGCCCGGATCGGTTCCGACTACGAGCCC
Source organism: Gemmatimonadota bacterium (assembly GCA_031431925.1). GTDB lineage: Bacteria > Gemmatimonadota > Gemmatimonadetes > Gemmatimonadales > GWC2-71-9 > SHZU01. Next base: position 13,371 of record JANPEL010000394.1, read on the forward strand.
TTGCCTCACGCCCTTGTTGATGTCGCGAAGGGTCGTCGCCGCGTAGTTCGGTCCGATGCCACCGTGGAGGAAGAGGAACCCGTCGATCTTGACCGCGGCGTTGTTCTGGCGGATCCAGGCGCCGTAGCGACCTTTGGTCTCGAACGCCCGCCGGTGCTCGACCCACCCGAGCGGACGTTCGGCCCGCCATTGTCGCTGGTACCCCCCATCATTCTTCCGGGCCGGATCGGCCATCCCGGCAAAGGCTCGATCTCTCAGGGCCTCCGATTGCGGCGTTCGGAACGCTTCGTACTCTCCCGGTGAGACGTAGCGAAGGTCGCCCAAGACCATCATCGCTTCGTGGTTCCCAATCAGGGCATGGACCCGCCCGCCGGCTTTTTCGGCTTGCGGCGTCAGGTCCATCAACAAGTCCATCACCTTCCGGGAGTCGGGACCCCGGTCGGGCACGTCGCCGGTCTGAACCAAGTGGGTTTGGCCGCCGGCCCACCGGTTCTTGGCATCGATGACGCCGGCCTGACGTAGTACAGTGGTAAACTGGACGAAGTCGCCGTGGACGTCGCCGACGGCCACGATCCGGCTGACCCCGACGACGCTATCCTGGGCCGCCAGGCCCGAAGCCGGACCGGCCACGGACAGCAGGATGGACCCGATGATCAAGTTCCGCATGGCTCCAAGATATCCACCGGCCGCCATGGTGGCGAGCGGGGCTCGAAAAGCCTAGTTTCTCCCCGTTCGTTCACTTGCCAGGAGCATGAAATGGCCATTCGGGTGATGCATATGGGACTCGGTCCGATCGGGGCCGCCATCGTTCGCCAGGTCGCCACGCGGCCGGGGTTCAAGATTGTCGCCGCCGTCGATATCGACGACAGCCTGATCGGAAAAGACTTGGGCACGGTAACCGGGCTCGACCGGAAACTCCGGGTCAAGGTCACCGACGACGTGGCCCAAGCGATCAAGCGAGCCAAGCCGGACGTGGTGGTCCTCTGCACCAGTTCGTCGCTCGAAACCGTCGCGGCCCAACTCGAGACCATCTTCAAACGCCGGGTCCCGGTGGTCTCGACGACCGAAGAGTTGGCCTATCCCTATTGCTCGCATCGGAAGCTGGCCAAACGGATCGACGCCATGGCCAAGAAGGCGAAGGTGGCCGTGCTCGGGACCGGGGTCAATCCGGGGTTCACGATGGATGCACTGCCGATTGCCCTGACCGCGGTGTGCGAGCGGGTCGACGCGATTCACGTGGACCGGGTTCAGGATGCCGCCCGGCGCCGGTTGCCGTTCCAGCAGAAGATCGGCGCGGGCCTCACACTGGCCGAGTTCCAGGAGCGGGTCGCCGCGGGAACGGTCCGCCACGTCGGACTCACCGAATCGATCGCGATGATCGCCGACGCGATGGGATGGCGGCTCGATCGGATTACCGACGAGATTCTGCCCAAGATGGCCGAGACGGCGGTGGCGAGCGAGTTCCTGACGGTGCCGGCCGGGCGGGTCCGCGGCATCATTCAGGACGGCGTCGGTTTCGTGAACGGCGCGCCGGCCATTACCCTCCACATGGAGGCCTATCTTGGCGCGCCGGAGTCCTATGATGCGGTGCGGATTACGGGATCGCCGCCGATCTACTCCCGGATCGAGGGCGGGGTCCACGGCGATGTGGCGACGGCGTCCATTACCGTGAACTCGATCCCCGCGGTGTTGGCCGCCAAGCCGGGCCTCCACACGATGCGAAGTCTCCGGCTGCCGTCCTACTTCGGCGGCTGACCCGTTGAACTCTTTCTCCGAGGTAATCATGCGACGATGGACTGGTATCGTTCTCACCGGATTGGCGCTTTGCAGCGCCCCGGTACTCACAGCGCAAGCAGCCCCCAGCACGGCCGCCGGATTCGCCGCCGAGGCACTGCTGCAGTTCACGGAGTCGATGAACAAGTTCATTGCGTTGGCCGAAGCCGTCCCAGCGGATAAATACGGCTGGAGCCCCGCCCCCGGCGTGATGACCGTCGCGAAGGTGTACGCCCACGTGGCCCACTACAACTACCTCTATCCCGCCACCAGTCTTGGCGTGCCCGCACCCGGAGGCCGGGACGGAGATGCCACCGAGGACATTGCCGACAAGGCCCGGATCGTAGCCCTGCTCAAGGAATCGGCCGAGCACGTTCGCGCCGTCGTGGCGGGGCTTCGGGACCCGGCGCAGGAAACCACCCAATACGGCCGGGCGGTGCCGCAATGGTCCGTACTGCTTCAACTCGTGGCCCACATGAACGAACATCTCGGGCAATCGATCGCCTACGCCCGGATGAACGGGATCGTCCCGCCCTGGTCCCGCTGAGATGCGGACACCACTCCTCCTTGCCGCGCTGGCATGCCCCGTTTCCCTCGCCGCGCAAGACAGCACCAAAGCCGCCTCGCCCACCATTCCCGCCAAATGGGACGTGCAGGCCAAGCACGGTCCCTCGCGCGAGGTGGCCTTCGAGACGTCCGAGGGCACCTGGATGTCGGACGACGTTTCGCCCGACGGCCGGACGGTGGTGTTCG
>JANPEL010000395.1:0-11573 GCA_031431925.1 Gemmatimonadota bacterium
CGATGCCACGGCCGGGGCCCCGGCGCTGGACGAATCGCCAGCGGAAACAGACCGGCCTCAGCCAGTTGCGCCCGGGCGGTGTGGATTTCGGTCGCGGAAACGGTCCCCTTCGCCACTTGACCCGAGCGGTCGGCGGCCTGATAGGCGAACCGCTTCATCGGGTCCGGCCCGTGGTATCGGCCAGACTGATGTCGGCGTCTTCACCCGCGCCGCCGGCCACACCGTCGCGGCCCAGTGCTTTGAGGTCGTAGCCCTCGGCGCCCGGGCGGGCCGGGCTTTGGTAGAGATAAGGCCGGCCCCAGGGATCGGCCGGAATGCCCCGCTTGAGGTACGGCCCGCGCCAATTGGCCGCCGCCGGATTTCCGGTTGGCCGCTGGACCAAGGCGCCCAGGCCCTGGCCGGTGCTCGGGTAGTAGTCGTTGTCGAGCCGGTAGGCATCGAGGGCCAGTTCGAAGATGCCGAGCTGGGCTTTGGCGGCCGACTGCTTGGCGTCACCGACGTTCCGGAACACCATGGGGGTGACCAAGGCCGCCAAGATTGCGATGACGCTGATCACCACCAGCAGTTCGAGCAGCGTGAACCCCCGATGATCGTTAGGTGACACGAAGCACCTCCTCGATCGTGGTCACACCGCCTTCGACCTTGTGCCAGCCGTCCTGGCGGAGGGTCCGCATCCCTTGGTCGGCAGCCAGTTGGTGCAGCTTCTGGCTATCGACTCCGCGGGCAATGGCATCGCGAATTTCGTCGGTGATGATGAATTGTTCGTAGATGCCCATTCGGCCCCGGTAGCCGGTGCCTCGACACGACTCGCAGCCTCGGCCCCGACTCAACACCAACTCGCCAAGGGGACGGCTGGCCACCAGCGCCGCGGTGGCCGGATCAGGCCGGTACCGCTCCACGCATTCACCGCAGATCCGGCGTACCAACCGTTGGGCCACGATCCCTTCCACCGCCGCCGCGATCATGTAGGCTTCGACCCCGAGATCGACCAACCGAGTAATGGCCGACAGCGCGTCATTGGTATGCAACGTCGAAAAGACCAAGTGGCCGGTCATCGCGGCTTGTACCGCGATCTCGGCCGTTTCCCGGTCCCGCATCTCCCCCACCATCAGCACGTCCGGGTCCTGGCGCAGAATGCTTCGGAGGGCGCTCGCGAACCCGACGCCGGCCTTGGTTCGCACCGGGACCTGGGTGACCTGGGCGAGGTGGTACTCGACCGGGTCTTCCACCGTGATGATCTTTTCCTCGACCGCGTTTCGAAGGCCGAGCGCGGCGTAGAGCGAGGTAGTCTTGCCGCTCCCCGTCGGGCCGGTCACCAGTACGATGCCGTGGGGTTTCTCGGCCAGACGGCGAAAGGCCGTCAGGGTGTCCAGCGCCATCCCAAGGTCGTCGAGCCCGATGGCTTGGCCGCCTCGGTCAAGCAGCCGCATCACCACCGATTCGCCATGGATGGTAGGGATTGTGGAAATCCTGAGATCGAGTTCCCGTTCGTCGAGCCGGACCCTGATCCGGCCGTCCTGCGGGGCCCGTCGTTCCGCGATGTCCAGCTCCGCCAACAGCTTGATCCGGGAAACGATCGCGGCGTGGAGGGCCCGCGGCGGACGGGGGAGCTCGGTCAACACGCCGTCAATCCGGAGCCGAACCCTGAGGCCGTCGTCGGTGGCTTCGAGGTGGATATCGCTGGCCCGGGCGGCGTGGGCCTCCCGAATCAGCAGGTTGACGAACTTGACGACGGGCGGCTCGTTGGCCAGGCTCCGAACGTCGGTCGAGCCGTTGTCCCCATCGGGATCCCCGCCGTCGACGAGCTCGACGGAGAACGCCTGTTTGGCGAACGCGGCCTGGATCCCGGCCTGAAGCTCAGGCTCGACTACCTCGATCAGTTCGAGTTCGGCCTGGAAGGTGTGTTGAAGGTCGGCGAGGGCATCGGCACATTGCTCGCCGACGACCGCGACCCGAAGCGTGGTGCCATCAAATCCGAGCGGCAGGAACCGATAGAATGTCAGGTATTCCTGTTGAAAGGACTCCCAGATCGGAAGGGTGGTTCGCAATGGCGGATCGGCGACGGTCGGAGCCACGAGGCCTCTTGATTGGTGCGCAGTGGCTCAAGGCATCAGGCGTGCCGATTTCGGGGCGAGCGGTAAGTTCTGGGGGGACAGCGCGTTGAGTCAGACGACTCGGTAGCGAGGGGTGCGGCAATGTCGCAGGTTGGTGCGGCAATGGGTGCGGCATTGTCCCACATGGTAGCGGCGAGCGAGCCTTAAGCGGCGTCAGTCCTTCGACGGCGGCTTCCAGTACAGGGCCCCGACTGGAAACCCCAGGATAAAGCCCACGCCGGCTGCTGGAACAATGGCCGAGAACCCGGCGACGCCCTCAGGAAGGGGAAAGTTGAGCGACAAGGCCGCCAAGGTTCCGATCGCGAACCCAAGCAACCCGCCGCGCATCCGTGTCGTTGCCCAGTGACCGAACAGTAGGATGAGTAGCCCAACACTAGCGCCCGCCGCAAAGTAATACGCGACCAGGACTGAAGATTGGGATCCCAATCCCAGCCGGCCCGCCTTGCCAGGCTGAGCGGTTCGTCACAACGATTGCAAAAAAGACAGTCGAGAAGCCCATGGGGATTCGCGCGCATTCCCACCAGCGACCAAACACCGTTTCCTCTGGGCGCAAGGATAGAGGCTCCTCAAGGTCCACGCCGACTGTCAACAGCAAATCGACGCACAATTGCCGAACCGTACTAGGGCACCCGCCGTGCCTTCAATTGCTGCAGAGCAGCGATGGGGTCACCTGATTGAACTTGCGAGAAGGAAAGCACCCATGGTGCCCCAACGACCTTCGGTTCGAACAGTTCAATCCCTAGCGGTTGGTCAACGAGAATCTCCACCGCCCACCGCTCAAGTGTCGTTCGATGCGCAGCCGTCACGACTCCGGCGGCACGAACCTCGATGCTCCCACCGTCTGCTAGACTGCGCAGGCTCCCAATCGGCCCCTTCCCGTCCTGGATCTGGTTTCGGCGATGTTGAAACAGCGGCAGCTGATTGGGGTTTGGGAACTCACAGGAGACTCCCATGCTACTCCCATGTACCTTGCCAACGCAAACGACAGGTTTCGGCAACCGGTCGAGTGCGTCTTCCGCCGCTGATTGGTCGAGCCCACCTGACTGCGATGAGATCTGAAACGAAGTCAGCTGCCCTAAGTCAACGCCGTTCGCCGCCGCCAACGCGAGCAACGTGAGCCGGGATGTCGACGTGTCCGACATGTTCATTTGCCTCCAAGGTTTGCTAGCCGGGGCTTGGACGACTAGCATCAAAGTAAGGGGCACCTGGCCCCAGGCCGCAATCAAATCTAACAATGGCAACTCCTTGGTTCTGGTTCTCAGTTGACCCGCAGCCATCCCGACCCCGAGCCGCAAAAGATCACGGCGTTCGCCGGGCGTAGGGTAGGCGCATTCGGAGACGACGCGGTTGGCCCAAAATAATCCCCGGTGTAGAGACCGACAGTGTCAGTAATTCGAACGCCAAAAAGGCGGTACTCGGTCGTTATCTTGTTACGCAACCCATAGAATTCGCCAACCCCAAGTGGTACGCCCATTGGTGTGGTCATTGGCCCCCTGGCCTGAAGCTGATAGGCATTGCACCCGATCCACGCTTTGTTGTTGAGGAGTGCGATCGCCTCAAGAGGAGACCCGGTCGACAGACCACCAAGGCCCGGTGTGTCCCACGACCATCCCATGGGGATATCGAGCCCTGGCCGCGCCCCAAGTTCATAGATCGCATTTAGCGTCCGCCGCCAACTCAGTCCGGACCCATCATCGTCAGAGACCGCCACAACAAGGTCGGCGAGTTTGCATTTCCCAAATCGGCGCCGGCAGTCGTCTAGGCCCGACGGATCGGCCCCGTTTGTTGGGTCGCTATCTGCGAACACATCGGGATTGACCCCAGCCGCAAGGCCGAGGGGGTCCTCGCTCAAGAAGCGCCCCGTGGCCGGCTCGTACCACCGATTCCGCATGAAGTAGGCGTCTGTCTCCGCCCCCATCCAAAGGGCTCCCTTCCACCGGGCCCTGTCCTTGTCCGCCTGTGGCAACGACACATTCGCGCCGCCAGTCAACCGGCCCCAGTCGTCGTATTGGTAGCTTCGCACAACCGCATTCCCCGCCGCATTCGTCAACGCATCAACGCTGCCGGTCGCATCGTCGTGGGCGTAGTGAATCACGTTCGCCCCGGCATTGGTTTGAACCAGGGCATGAAGCTCGTCGGTGCTCCGGTACGAATACTCCGCCACCTTCGCCGTCCCGGTGTCGGTGAACTCGGCGAGTAGATTGTCACCATCCCAGAGGAAATACGACGAGGCCGATGCGTTGAGATCCTTCCTTACCAGCCGCCCGTTGGCGTCATAGTAGTTCGCGACCGCCGCTTGCCCGGTTTTCGTAGTATTGGTAAGCTGGCCTTCCGCGTTCCACGTGAAGACCGTCGCCACTCCGGTCGAGTCGCGGTTGGTCACGTTCCCATCCAAGTCCGTGTTGTAGGTCCACCCCGCAAAGGCCGTGATCCGGTTCGTGCCTGGCGAGTAGGTTCCGCCCTTGTCGGTCCGATTGCCGACCGCGTCGTACGTGTACGTATTCGATTCACCGGCTACCGGTGTCCAAGTCTCTTGAACGCAAGAATAGTAGCCCCGCACCGGATCGAAACACTCGATCGGGTCCGCGACCGTGGTCGACCGGTTTTCGGCCACGCTCAGCCGGCTGAGGCCATCGTAGGTATAGAACCGTCCCTTGAGATTTACCGGCGAGGTTTGCCAAACCTGGTTTTCAATCCTGAGGGCCGCATCGTACCCGATTTGGCGGAGCAAGTCCGGCGCATAGGCTGCCAGCGCTGAGTCCATGACGGGGCCGATCGCCCCGTTGACGTGGCGTTCGCGATCTCCGCCGGGGAACGTAACGGAGCTGTCCTGCAGGTTCTGATCGGGCTGGTACACCGTGTTGCTCGCTCCCAATTGAATTCCGGTCAACGTGCCTTGGCTCGTATTGTACGAATAGGTTCGGGCCAGCAGGGTCGGCGATGCCACGGCATTGAACGTCACAGTCGAGAGCAAGCCAGCCGAGGTGTACCCGTAGTAGAGGCGATGGGTCTGTCCCGGGGTACGAAAAGTGGTCTGGACGCTGTCGGGGCTCCCACGTACGTTCAGAAACGTACTGTTGATGACTTGGCCACTGGTATCCACCACGAGCAGGCCGTGATTGGCCACCGGGCGGCCCCAAGCCACCACATTCGCCCCAGCGGTCCGTCGGGTTAACCGATGAAGCAGATCATAGGCAAAGTCGATGGTTTGGCCTCGCCGGTTGGTGACTCGGGCCAGGTCACCGTCCTTGGTGTACTGGTACCCCTTTACCCGGTTGGTCGGAAAGGTATCGGCGACAACCCAGCCAAGGGCGTTGTAGCCATAGCCGTAGACCTGCCCTTTCGGATCCGTCACCCGAACCCGGAAGAGGCTGTCGTAGGCAAACCGTGTCACCGTGGCCGGCGAGGTCGCGATCGAGTCGCGCACCATCCGATTGAGACCGTCGTACGAGAGGTGCCGAGTTTGACCTCCGGGCCACGCGATCGAGGCCCGCCGCCCGTAGGCGTCGTGGGTGTAGATCGTCGTCCCGCCGGCGGCGTTGCCCGTTTGTTGAAGGTTTCGGAAGGTGCCCGTAGGGACGTAGATGTTCCCGATGATCGCGGTCCCTTTCCCATCGTTCACCACTACCACTCGGCCGTAGGCATCATAGGTATACGATTGCACCGTTTGGAGCGGGCTTCCGACTTGGACCGAGGTAATCCGCCCGTTGGCACCGAGGTTGTTGTGGATCGTGGGTTGCCCTGACCCCGAGACATCCTGGACTTGGGCCCACCCACCATACGTGATGAACGTCTTGGTCTTCCCGGCCTGGTAGCTCGTACTGACCAGGCCGCTCGCATTGTACGACAGCGTGTCCGCCATATTCGACGGATACCCGGGTCGCCGGATCGTGGTCGGAAGCCCACCCGTGGTAAAGGTGGCATACGTCGTATCGCTGAGTGGTTGGTACGTAATGGCCGGCGTCCCCCACCGATTGACGGTGAAGGACGTGACCGCCCCCCCGGGCTCAGTCACGCTGCCTTTCACCGCGCTGGCTAGCGATTGGACATAAGCGGTTGGGAACGTCACCGAATACGGCACCCCGGCCTTTTGCCAGGCAGCCAACGTCGTGATCGGTGAGGTTGTGCCGAGGCCAAAGATCGGGACCGCTGGCGCGACAACACTGCTGAGCCGCCCTGACTGCCCGTCGTATCCGAAGGTCGTCGCACTGCCCCGCCGGTCGGTAATCGTCTGGAGCCGGTTGCTCCCATCATAGCCGAACTGGGTCTTGCCGCCTCCGGGATCGGCAAAGGCGGTCAGGAGCCGGCTGGCATCGACTGTGATGTTCGTCACTCGACCGAACGGGTCAGTCACCGACTGCAGCCCGTTAGCGTTGTAGGCCAACGTAATAGCGTTCAGCAACGGATCCTTGATCTGAGAAATCCGATTCGACCCATCGTAGGTGATGGCGGTCGCACTCCCCCACCGATCAGTGATCGATGTCAGGTACCCGGTACTCGCAAACGCCGCCTTGGTCGAGTCGGGATACGCCCGAGTATAGGTCCCGCCGCTCGTGGTCAGACGGGAGAAATCACCCACAGGGGTCTCATACACCGACGTCCCGAATGTCGTCACCTTCTTGAAGTAGGTCGCCGACCCGTCGCCCTCGGTGATCAGGACCGACCCGTCAGCCTGCACGAAGGCGCGCTGAACCCCGGCCACGGTCCACCCACGGGCCACCGGATTGGCCGTTTCGACCACCGACAGGTAGGTCGTCTTCCACACATTGGTAGAGGTCGCGGCTCCGATCTTGGCCGTGACCAGGAACTCCATCGGATACACCGTCCCATGGGTGTAGGCCGATCCGTCGAACTGCCCCCCGATCCGATAGGTCTTGTCGTTGGTGGCCCCGACCGAGAATCGAAGGGTCTGCTCCCCGTTGACGAACGTGACCAGCACTCCGTTCACCTTGACCTGCAATTGGAATTCGCTTGGCCACCCCGCAAACCCCGAATCCGGCGCCACGTCGAGTAGCACGATGGGCTTGGGCGCGTTTCGATCCCCATGGTAGACGAGGGTCACGTTCCTCGGCGCGTCAAGCGACACGTAGGGGACCGTGCTCTGAGAGTAGGTCGCCGCGAAGCAGGCCGCCGCGCACCGGCCGTAGTCCTGCTTTGCCTCGAGGTAGGGCAGCGCGCTGATGCGGGGGGCCCCAGGCGGGAGCACCACCGGCACCGTCTTGTAGCCGTCGTCCTGGCCGGCGGGCCCCGACGCCCGGAGCGTCACCGTGCCGGTCCCTACGTTCCCGACATCGTAGGTGACATTGACCATGATGGTCTGCCCAGGACCGATCAGAGTCCCCGCGGGTGGCGTACAGGCCGTCACCATGCTGGCCACCGCGCAGGTGAACCCCAAGAGCGAGCCGCCGATTCCGCCCGGTGCCCTGGTGACGGAGAACGTGGCCACGTTACCGACGCTCTGAATCGTCCGATTCGGCTCCAGCGTCCCGTCCGGTGTCACCGTGATCTGCGCGCCGACTGAACCTGCCGTCACCATCAGGAGCCCCAGGGCCCCAACCATCATGCTCCCGAACTGTTTCTGTCGTGACACGGTCCCGCTCCCCTTGAGAGTCTACCCCTCCCAAGGCACGCGGGGTGCCACGCTCCGTCATTTCAATCGCGCTTACCGGACAAGCACTTAGGAATTCTGAGGGCCCTTCAGAGGGCGCCGGAGTACCACCAGTCTCGATACCGTACCGAGACTGGTGGTACTCATTCCCGCAGAAGGTGGCGTTGAAGGGTTCGGCGGTTCACGCCCAACAATCGGGCAGCCTCCGTTCGGTTGCCGCGCGCTTGGTGCAGCGCTGTCCGGAATCGATCAGGGCCTTTCAGCCCGGCCGCATCCTCCGCGCCAATCGACCGCACGAACCTGGGCGGGAGGTCCACCATGGTCGCCGGCTCGCCGGGTTCGACCACCGCGAGAAGGTATCGCACCACGCTCTCGAGCTCGCGCACGTTACCGGGCCAGGGTGCCTCAATCAGCAACCTGCGCAGTTCGGATGTCAGGGTGACCGGACCCAGCGCGGAGTCGAGCAGTGCGGGAATGTCCTCCCGGCGGTGCCGAAGCGGCGGGAGTTCGATCTCGAAGTAGCCGAGCCGGTCGAGCAGGTCCCGGCGGAACCCACCCTCATCCGCCAACCCGGCGAGGTCGACGTTGGTCGCCCCAATGATCCGGGCGGTTACCGGCCGCGGGCGGTCAGCCCCGACCCGGCGAATCCCGCCAGGATCGAAAAGCGCCAGCAGACTTCGCTGCACCGTCGGGCTCGCCAGGCCGAACTCATCGAGAAAGAGCGTGCCGCCAGCCGCCTGTTCGACCAGCCCGGGACGATCCGAGTGCGCCCCCGTATAGGCGTCCTTGGTGTGACCGAACAGCTCGTTGAGGTGGAGGTCGTCATTGGTAGCCGACAATTGGTAAGAGACCAGCGTCCCCCGGTTGGACAGCTGGTGGATGTAACGCGCCAGGGTCGTCTTCCCAGTGCCGCGTTCACCCAGAATCAGGATTGGATCGCGGCCCACCGCAAACCGCCGCGCCAGCCCGAGCGCCTCCCGCATCGCGGGCGACCGAGTGGCGAAGAGACGATCGAGCACCCCAGATGACTGGGGCACGGGAAAGCGATCAGGCATGGGCTGGTATGCGGCAATCGGGTTTGTTGGCTAGCCACGAGAACAAAGGGGTGACGCGAAGGTACCTCGTTCGCCGCACAAGCCAACCGCCCACCGAGAAACCTCAAGGAAAGCTCAAGAAAAAGGGGCGGCCGGGCCTGCCCGGTGTTGCGTCGCTTGAACTCCGCTTCCTCCTGGTCCACATTGCGAAGGTCAGAGTACTCGACTAGTTCGGAGGGCCGCCGGTGAGAGTCCTGATCGTTGAAGATGATGAGATGCTGCGGGGCCTCCTGAGCCTGGCACTTCGAGCCGATGGCTACGTCGTCGAAGAGGCCCCGACCTTCGCCGAGGGCATCGGGAAGTCCGAGGTCGGTCAATTTCAGTTATTGCTCGTCGATTGGAACCTACCCGATGGTGACGGAACCGACCTCGTCGCTGCCTACCGGGCGTCGGGTGGGGCCGCCAGCACGATCCTGATCACGGCCCGAAATTCAATCGAAGATCAAGTTGTCGGGCTTGACGCCGGCGCCGACGACTTTATCTCCAAACCGTTTCTGATCCCGGCGCTCCGGGCCCGGGTTCGGGCCTTGATGCGTCGATCACCTCAATGGGCGCCGCAGCTGTTCACGATCGGCGACCTGACCATCGACTGCGATCGAAGGATCGCCTTCGTCAACGGTCATGCCCTCGACCTCACGCCGAAGGAATGGCAGGTACTCTGGTTCCTCGCCCGTCACGACGGCCGCCTGGCAACCCGCGCGGCCTTTGTGCGTGAAGTCTGGGCCGAGAAGAGCGAGCCTGACGTTCACACCCTTGAGGTCCACATCAGCAACCTCCGCCGCAAACTGTCGGCGAAGCGCTCCGACGTTGGGATCGCTGCCCGGCGGGGGGCTGGATATCACCTGGTGCGCCAGTCAGGTCCCTAGTACGTCCTTGATCCTCATCAGTCGGTCGGGATTCGGCACCGGCGTCATCCCAAACACCCCGCCCGCCACCCGCTCCAGCCGAATCCCGGACAAGTGAACCTCCCGAACCCCCGTGGCCTGAACCAGCGCCACGACATCCGCCGCAGTCACCCCACCACCAGCGATCACCGTTAGGCGGCCGCCCGCCCGCTCGACCAGCCGGCCAATCACGCCCCGCCCCTCATAGGCCGTTGCCCCACCCCCAGCCGTCAGCAGCCTGGCCACGCCCTCAGCCATCAACCCCTCGAGCGCCTCAACCGGCTCCGCCACCAAATCGAACGCCCGGTGAAACACCACCGGCACCGGCCCGGCCACCGCCACCAGCCGTTTCAACCCCTCCCGATCAATCCCGCCGATCGGGGTCAACGGTCCCACGACCACGCCGTCGGCCCCGGCCCCGATGGCATGCCCAATGTCCGCCGCCATGATCCGAACCTCGTCCGGACCATAGACGAAGTCCCCGCCCCGGGGCCGGATCATCACCGCAACCGGAATCGTCACCCGGGCCCGCACCGCCTCGATCAACCCCAAACTCGGCGTGGTCCCGCCCAACTCCAGATCCTGGCAGAGTTCGAGCCGGTCGGCGCCCAATCCGGCCGCCATGACGGCCGCGGCCACCGAATCGACGGCTACCTCGACCAGCGGGCGAGTTCGCGTTAGCATTCTCCAAGATGCAACCGTTCCCCTGGCGGTGAAAGCGGCCCCATGACCGATCCTGTCCGCACCAACGGCGCCGGCGGCACCCCCGGCGGACTCAGCTCCTTCCTCGGTGGCTTGGCCCTGGTAGTCGGAGGCGGCTATCTGATCTTGAATCAAGTCACCGTCACCACCAGTTACTGGTCGTTCTACGGCTACAATGCCTTCGGGTTGTCGCTGATTCCGCTCTTGATCGGCATCGGGATTCTGTTCTTCAGCGGCAAGTCGGCCGCGGGATGGTTCCTGGCCCTCGGCGGGATGTTGATCATCCTGATCGGCGTCGTCGCCAACCTCCGGATCTTCTTCCAGCCGACCAGTCTGTTCAATACCCTCTTGATGCTCGGCGCCCTGGCAGCCGGACTCGGCTTGATCGCCCGCTCGCTCCGGTCGCAGTAGGGATTTGCCGTGCGGGCGCTGCACCAAGTCGTAAGCCGGGCACCCGGCATCCGCCAAGGCACCGCCGTGTTCGCCGCGACCAAGATTCCCGTGAAGGCGTTGGTCGATCACTTGGACCGTGGCGGAACGCTCGAGGAGTTCACCCGCCGGTATCCCCAAGTTTCTCGGGACGTCCTCCAGGCGGCCTGCGCCCTCGGACTCGAGGCCCTGATCGCGACCACCCCGCTCGAACCGGTCATCGAACAAGCCTCGCTCCTCCCCCGCACCGACAAGGGCGGTACCATCCTGAACGGCGAGGAACTGAGCGCGTCTCTCGTGGTGGGCCGGAAAGTCCGCTGCCCGGCCTGCCGCACTCTGGTGTTCAAATCGTGGCCCGAGGGATGGGACGCCCACGCCGCCCAGCGCTGCCGAGGCCTGGCCGGCACCGACGCCGCCGCCCGCAAGGCGGACTTCAAACGCCGGTACCAACATCTCTTTCGCTGATCGCGATGGATTGGCTGCTCCTCGCGGTGCTCACCGTCCAACCACCCAGCCCGAGTCAACTGCTGGCTCCCGATTCCGGGCGGGCGGTCAACCGGGCCCGGAGCGCCCAAGAGGGATTCGAGTCCGATCGCCGACACCGACTCCCGATCAGACCAACCGGCGGCGGTCGCTTCGAGGAGCGAATCGGCCGGTTCTGCTACTGGTACGACGAGCGCGACACCAGCCTGCCCGCCGAGCCCGAAGCCGTCATCACCGCCCGAGCCCGGCTCAACTTGAG
>JANPEL010000396.1:0-6272 GCA_031431925.1 Gemmatimonadota bacterium
CGAGTTCGCGTTCGAGGTTGCCTTGATCACGGCAACACCGTTCGCCACTGCGGTCACGACGCCACCGGCGTCAACCGTGGCGATGCTCGGAGCGAGCGAGGACCAAGTCACGCCCTGCGACGGGCTGTTGGTGCCCTGGACGGTCGCGGTGGCGGTGATCTGCTGGCCGATGACGAGGGTCGCGGCCGGCGGCGTAACGGTCACACCGGTGACGACGGCAACCGGGGCGGCAACAACGTTGACGGTCGCGACACCGCAAACCGACGTGTTGACGGTGGAGCAAGCCCGGACCCCGACGGAGCCAACCGCGACGCCCGTGACGACGCCGGTGCCGCTGACGGTCGCCTTGGCGTTATCGCTGGAGGTCCAGGTGACCGTGGTGGCCACGCCGGCATCGGCGTTGACGGCCGCAGTCATGTTCAACGTGGCGCCAACGGTGACCGACCCGCCGTCAGGACCGACGGTGATGGAGCGGACCGTCGGGGTGGGCGGCGGCGGCGGCGGCGGCGGCTCGGTGATGGTGACGTCGTCACCACAACCAGCCAGAACCGCGGCAAAGCTGCCGGTCAGCAACAAGGAACGGTAAAACTTGTTCATTCACTCCCCCTATGATCGATGAACCTGCGAGGACAAAACCCGTTGGCCTGCAACTCTCTGCAACCCACCTGAATCCACTGCTTCGACACTACTTTAGCGGCAAGACCAGCCGGCCGCTGTGAGCCAGCGCACATTCGCGCCGCCCTCGCCGCCGACTTCCCGGTCTCGCCGCCCTGGTCCGGGACCTCATGATGTCAACGCCGAGGAGTTCCGGCTTCGGGCAAAAACCCCGAAAACCCAACCCATCAGCCCAGGACAACCGAGTGACCCGACTGGAAAACAACGCGCCAAGTTAGCCATTGCTCGCATTCAGGTCAATACCTAAACCCTGATCCATCCTTGGGTTGGACCCTTTAGTGCCGATCAGTCAACCCGGGTGATTCAAATTCGTGCAACTTATCGTCCGACCCGTCAGGGCCTCGGTCACTCTCCGAGCAACCACCGTGCCGGAACTGATTGAGGCATCGTAAGTTGCTGATTCTTGCATCGTTGCAGGCCGTGTCGCGGAATCGACCGGATGCCCAGTCCGCGAGTCCCGGACCTGACTGCAAGGGCTTGAGGAGGTTCGCCAGCCCGGAATTGCGTCACTCGCCCCGAACAGGTGCCGTAATCCCGCGGGCGATCGCCCCGGCCACGGCCAGCCACCATTTGCCGTCGGCCAAGGTTGCGAACCGCTCCAGCGCGACCAAGGTCCCGTCGTCCCCCACGACCACGATCGTCCAACCCCGATCCCGGTCGCTGACCCCGAATTGGCGATGGACCCGCCCCCCACTGTCGGCCAGCACCTTGACCGAGCCGCCCAGAGATCCGCTCAGCAATTGGGCCTCAGGCATCCCGGCCCGCGCCACCCCGACCAGAACGATCCGCGGGCTCCCGAGCGAGTCGGCCCGCCTCGCGAGCGCGGCCCAGTCGATCCGAAGGGCCGGTTCGGGCCGCCCGCCAAAGGCGATGACCACAACCCGACCGAGTTCGCTGGTGCTTCGGAACTCGGCACTGGGGGCTCGGCGCTCGGCATTGGGGGTGGGATAGGGGAGCACGATGGCGGGGGCGGGGCGGCCGAGGCGGGGGGCGCCCACCAGTTTGGCGCGGATCGGTTCCTGCGACCGGGCCTCCGAGGACAGGCAGATCAGGGCGGCGACCAGCCACAAGACGGACTTCATCGGGGGATGGCCTTGGCCACTGCGGCCACCAGGTCTTGATCCGAGCCGGAGCCGGTGTAGACCACGGTGCCCTTGGCGTCGATGACGACGATATAGGAGGTGATTGGGACGTCGAAGGCCCGACTGCTGACCCCCGTGTCGTCATAGAGGGCCAGGAACGGCGGCTTGTGGACCCCCAAATACCGGCGGACCCGGTCGCGGGAGTCGTTGACGGTGACATTGACCCCAATCATCTGGACCCGGTCACCATATTGTTTCCGAACCGCCTCAAGCTCCGGCAACAGGTCCTTACAAACCGAGCACCACGTGGCCCAGAACTCGATCAGCACCGGCTTCTTGCCCACCCAGGCCCCAAGATCAACCGGCTTCCCGTCCAGCCCGTTGACCGCAATGACCGGCGCCTTGGTCCCAACCGGAATCCCCGCATCAAACTGCGCCGCCACCGGCCCCCCAAACCCCAACCCCAGAACGATCATGCCGAGCGCCGAGCGCCGAGTGCCGAGTGCCGAGCTCATATCACCTGCCCCATCTTGACGAAGTAGTATTCAGCCATCGCGAGCATCAAGACGCCCGCGGCCCGTTTGATCCACACAGTCCACCGCCCCGGCTTCGGCAGCGCCGCCACCGTCCCGGAAAAAATCCCGATCCCGATCAGCAGCGCCGTCATCCCCAGACTGAACACAAAAAGATAGAGGAAGCCAAGCCCCGCGCTCTGGGTGGTGCCGACGAACGTCAGGACGGCGGCAAACGCCGGGGCGCCGCAGGGCGCCGCCACCAGTCCGGACGTGGCGCCCATCAGAAACACCGCACCTAACGATTGGCTTCCGAACCGGCCGGCCCAGGTCAAGAATCGCTCCGGTACCAGGATCGGAATCGCGTCGAGCATGGCGAGGCCGGCCAGCAGCAGGAGATTGCCCATCGCAAAGTAGGCCCACGGGTTCGAGCTGATGGTCCCGAAGAGGGTTCCGGTCAGGCCCGCTATCAGGCCGAGCGACGCATAGACGGTGGCCAAGCCGAGCGCATAAACCAGACTCATGGCCACGGTCCGGCCGCGCGAACGCCCAACGGCGCCGGCTCCCCCCAAGACCCCCGCCGTGATCGGAATCATCGGATAAATGCAGGGGGTCAGGCTGGTGACCAGGCCGGCGCCGAAGAGGAGCGGGAGGGCCGTGAGAGGGCTCGCAAAGAGGTCGCTATTCGGCACTCGGCACTCGGCGCTCGGCGCTCGGCTGGGGGAAGGTGGTGGCGACGTAGTCGTCGAGGATGGCGAGGAACTCGGCGACGATGGCATCGCCTTTCAGGGTCTTCCGGAGGGCGCCGTCGACGAAGACGGGGGCTCGGGGGTCCTCGGCGGTGCCGGGGAGGGAGATGCCGATGTTGGCGTGTTTGGACTCGCCGGGGCCGTTCACGACGCACCCCATCACCGCCACCTTCATGGTTTCAACGCCCGGTCTCGTGGTCTTCCAGGCCGGCATTTGGTCGCGGAGGTAGTCCTGGATTTCCTGGGCCATCGACTGGAAGAAGGTGCTGGTGGTGCGGCCGCAGCCGGGGCAGCTGGTGACCTGGGGCAGAAAGCTCCGCAGGCCTAACGATTGGAGGATCTGCTGGGCCACCCGGACCTCTTCGGCCCGATCGCCGCCGGGGGCCGGAGTCAGCGACACCCGGATCGTGTCACCGATGCCCTCCTGGAGGAGGACGCTGAGCCCAGCGGTACTGGCCACGATGCCCTTCATGCCGAGCCCGGCTTCGGTCAGGCCGAGATGGAGCGGATAGTCGCACCGGGCGGCGAGGAGCCGGTACACATCGATGAGATCCTGAACCCCCGAGACCTTGGCGGACAAGATGATCCGGTCGTGCGCCATCCCGAGCGCCTCGGCCTGGGCCGCCGAACGGACCGCGCTTTCCACCATCGCATTCATCGTCACATCGCGGGCCTCGAGGGGGTCGGGCCGGGCGGCGTTTTCGTCCATCAACTGGGTCAGGAGTTGCTGATCGAGGGAGCCCCAGTTGACCCCGATCCGGACCGGTTTGTCGTTGACGAGGGCGACGTCGATGATGGCCTGGAAATGTTCGTCGTGGCGCTTGCCGCCGACGTTGCCGGGATTGATCCGATATTTGGCTAACGCCCGAGCGCACGCCGGGTACCGGGTCAGCAGCAGGTGGCCGTTATAGTGGAAATCGCCAACGATGGGAACGACCAGCCCCAACCGGTCGAGTTCCTCGACGATGACCGGAACCGCGGCGGCGGCCTCGTCGTTGTTGACCGTGACCCGCACGATTTCGCTCCCGGCCCGGGCCAGCTCCGCCACTTGCCGGACGGTGGCCGGCACGTCGGCGGTGTCGGTGTTGGTCATGGACTGGACCATGACCGGATGCGCGGAGCCAACCGCCACCCCGCCGACGACGGCGGTCGGGGTGATTCGGCGTGAGGCAATGGCCATTGGGCGACCTACGAAACGATCAAGCCAACCCGAGTTGCTTGACCAGCCGCATCCAATCGGTGTCCGTCACCGTGCCGTCGACCTTGAGGGGGGTCAGGGTGGCCATGATCTCAGCCCGGGTTCCGGAAATCCGCCGGTCGCGGAGTTCCGAGATCATCCGGGAGAACCGGTGCTCGTACTCGTTTTCGTTGAACTTGCCGGCCTTCCGGCCATCACTCAGCGCTTTGAGTTCCTGGGCCACGCGGGCGGGGGCAATCGCGGTCTCTTGTTCGTCAGCCATCGGGTTGGTCAACTCCATCACTCGTGAGGGTAGCGGATCGCTCGGGTGCCGGAGGTCGGCGGGCCCAGCGATGCTATTACGCTCGCGCCATTGGCGGCGTTGCACAAGTGGTCGGGGGGAGGGCGGGTTCAACCGGTTCGGCCGTTCGGGGAGACTCGGCATCCAAACGCTGAACCAAGGCCTCGCTGACCATCTCGGAAAAGGCCCGGACAATCTCGGGGTCGAGCTCCCGGCCGGACTGTTCCAACAAGTAGGTCAGTGCCTGCTCCGGCTCCCAGGCTTGGCGGTAGGGGCGGTCGGTGCAGAGGGCATCGTAGATATCACAGACGTGCACGATGCGGCTGGCGTAGTGGCAGGCCCGGGGAAACCGCATCGCGGGGTAGCCCTCGCCGTTCAGGAAGATGTGATGCTCGTAGGCCACCACGGCCGCCAGACCAAGACCGCGCTCCCGCTCGAGAATCAACCGGGCGCCATCGGCCGGATGGCGCTGGACGATTTTCCGTTCTTCGTCGGTAAAGCGGCCCGGTTTGACCAGCAGTTCGTGCGGAATGGCCACCTTGCCGATGTCGTGGAGCAACCCGGCCACCCCAACGGCCCGGGTTTCCGCCGGCGAAAAGCCGAGGCGTTCGGCAAGGCCCATGGCCAGGACCGAGACATTGCAGGCGTGGGTCGTGGTGTATTGGTCGTACTGTTTGAGGACCAGGAGCGGGACGAGCATCTGCTCGCCTTGGTGCATGGTCGACGCCAGGGCATGGACCACGGCTTCGACCTCGGCCATTGGAATCGAGCCGCCCCCCTGCACTTCCCCGTGGATCCAGCGGACCGCCGCGACTTCTTCGGTCAGGTCAACCGCAAGGCCGGCAACGCCCCCCGCGGCGTTGCCCCGGTCCTTGAGATCCCCGAGCCGGGGGCCACTCGCGCCATTGGCTCCCGGGTCCTTGACTTTGAGCTGGCCGAACCGAATCGGAGGGCGAACCAACTGCCGGGTCTCGGTGGTGTCGAAGCACCGGCCCGACACTTGGCGGAACAACTCGTCGACGAACTCGAGGTAGGATTCCCTCGTCACATCGGCGTCGATCTCGATCCGCTCGATCCGGGCCGCCGAAAGCTTCGAGGCCCAATCCCACGTCGACAATTCCGCCATCACCCGGGTCCCGACGACCGACTCGCCGCCCAGGAACGAGTATTCGACACACGGGTTGGCGTCGGTCATGAGGAGCAGTTGCTCGAACGAGGCCTCGAGGGCCCGCTCGCGGGCCGGATGTCCCTCGCCATAGAGGCTCATCGTCGCGAGGGCCTGGCCTAACGAAATCAGGAAATTGGATTCGGGGGTCATGGGGTGAAGGCTCCGTTGCAGGCGGCGATCAGGTCGCGGTCACCGGACTGAAGGGCCATCCGAAGCACCGAATCGGCGCCGGAGTTTCCGGCCCAGCGAGTCGCCAGAACCTCGAGCTTGGCGACCGTGATCGGAGTTTTCGGCACCAATCGGAGTCGGCGGTACCACGCTGGTCGGGTGGTCATGTTGGCCAACAGCCAGTCTCGAACGGTTGGGGTATCGAATTGATGGAGGATCCGAACGCCTGTGGCCCGAAGCTCGACACTCCGCTTGCCGTTGGCCAGCAAGAGGAGAAGCCGGGTCAGCGACTGGCGCGGCAACCGCCCCGCGCCCGCCGCCAAGGCCACCTCGATGACGCGCTCGTCGTCGTCGGCCAAGGCGGCGTGGAGCGCCTCGTCGTACCACTTCGGATCCCGGAGGACGAGGCGGTAGGCCTCGACTCGAACCGTCGGATCGGC
>JANPEL010000397.1:0-22261 GCA_031431925.1 Gemmatimonadota bacterium
GCCGGGGCGCTCACGAAAACCGGCAAGATCGGCTTCATTGGCGGGATCGAGCTTCCGCCGATCAAGCGTGGGTATCAGGGTTGGGTGGCCGGGGCGCAGCGGATGAACCCTTCGGTGGAAACCCGGGTGGCGTACCTGAACACGTTCGACGATGCCGCGGCCGGCCGAGAGGCGGCGCTCGCGATGATCCAAGTCGGGGTCGATTTGTTTCACCACAATGCCGATGAGGCGGGCAAGGGAATCTTCCAAGCGGCCAAAGAACATCCCGGGGTGTTCGTCTTCGGGGCCAACGCCGACCAGCGTGGTCTGGCTCCCGAGCGAGTCTACGGTTCGGCGATCATCGACTTACCGCGGGCGTTTCTGGCCGTGGCGCGGGAGGTGAAGACCGGTACCTTCGTGCCCAAGGTGGAGTCGTTCGGCCTGGCCGGCGGGGTGATCCGCTATGTGGCCAATCCGGGCCTGGCTGCGAGCATACCCGCGTCGCTGGTTGCGAAGGTGGCGGCGGCCGGTGATTCGATTGTCGCGGGCACATTGTCGCCGATCCCATGAGCGCCCCGGTCGAACTTCAGACGGTCGCCGGCTACCTGGATGGATACCTCCGAGTGCGGGAGGTCCCTGACGAACCGGGGGCCGTCAATGGACTGCAAGTCGAGAACTCCGGTCTGGTCGGCGGTTTCGTGGCCGCCGTCGACGCTTCACAGGCCACGATCGACGGGGTGATCGAGGCCTGCTCGCGGTTCGCGGCGCCGCCGTTGCTGCTGGTTCACCACGGACTGTTCTGGGACGGCAACATCCCGGTCACCGACCGCCGCTATCGCCGGCTGGCCGGGCTGCTTCGGGCGGATGTACCGCTCTACTCCGCCCACATTCCGCTTGACGTGCACGGCGAGGTCGGCAACAACTCAGTCCTGGCCGCGAGCCTCGGTCTGACCGAGTGCCAGCCGTTCGATAGCTACCGTGGTGCGGCGCTTGGGATTTGCGGCCTGGCCCCGGGCGGCTTGCACCGGGACCGTTTGGTGGAGCTGCTCGACACCTCACTCGGCACCGTGGCCCGGCTGATTCCCGGCGGGCCCCCGATCGTCCGGCGGGTGGGAGTTATTACCGGGGGTGCGGGGTCCCGGATCGGAGCGGCCCGGGATGCCGGTCTCGATACCTTCGTCACCGGCGAGGGCGCCCACCAAACCTACTTCGACGCCATGGAGTTTGGGGTCAACGTGATCTACGCCGGCCATTACGCCACCGAACAGGTGGGTGTCAAGGCGCTGGCTCTGCACCTGGCGGCGCGATTCAATCTGCCATGGGAATTTCACCACCATCCGACGGGACTTTGACGCCGGTTCTCGAACTCCACGGGATTCGGAAACGGTTCGGCTCCGCCATCGCGCTGGACGGGGCCGATTTCGTGCTTGCCCGTGGTGAGGTTCACGGATTGTTGGGAGAGAATGGGGCTGGCAAATCGACCCTGATGCACCTGGCCTTTGGGCTCATCCAGCCGGATGACGGCACGATTGCCGTCCGCGGTCAGATGGTGGCGCTACGGGAACCGGCCGGCGCCAAGCGACTCGGGATCGGCATGGTGCACCAACACTTCACGTCCATTCCGGCACTCACGGTGCAGGACAATCTCTGGCTCGCGGCCGGTCGCTACGGGGCGGCTGTGGGGACGGTTGCGGGCGCCGGGAGCCCCGACACGGCCCTGGGTCGATTGCGGCGCCGGCTTTGGGAAGGCCTCGATCCGTCGATCCGAGCGGAGGCCCTGCCGGTCGGCGCCAAACAGCGACTTGAAATTCTGCAGGCATTGGCCACTGATGCCGAGATTTTGTTGCTCGACGAGCCGACGGCTGTTTTGGCTCCACCAGAAGTGGCCGAACTTCTGGCCCTGCTTGGCGAGTTTGCCAGGGGTGGTGGTTCGGTGGTGTTCATTACCCACAAACTCGACGAAGTGCTCGCGGTGGCGAACCGGGTGACGGTGCTACGGCGAGGCCGGGTCAGTTTTTCCGGTGCGGTCGAGGAGTGCACCTCGGCGGGGTTGGCCCGCGCGATGGTCGGTGAGGCCGACGCCGTTCCACTGTCGCGCCCCGTTGTTCCGCTCGAGGGTGCGGCTGGCGGGTCAACCGTCCCAACGATCGCGGGTCTCGAGCTCCGGGGTGGTGAGATCGTTGGGCTGGCGGCGGTCGAGGGCAACGGCCAACGCGAGTTGCTCCGATCCCTTGGTGGTCCCGGGACCGCTTTCGTTCCCGAGGATCGGACCACGGAAGGGCTGATCGGTGGATTCAGCCTGACGGAAAACCTGGTGCTCGGCCTGTCGGGCGACGCTCGATGGGTCAAAGGACCCTGGTTGGATTGGCCGGCGGCCGGCCGGCGCATGGACGCGTTGCTGATCGAGTTCGGGATTCGAGCCAGCGGTTCCGACGCCCCGGCCCGGTCGTTGAGTGGCGGAAACCAACAGAAAGTGGTGTTGGCCCGGGCTTTTGAGGCCAAGCCCCGACTCCTCGTCGCAGAGAACCCGACGCGGGGGCTCGATATCCAGGCCACCGCTTTCGTGCACGAGCAACTCCGGGCCTATGCCAGGGCGGGCGGCGCGGTGGTGTTCTATTCAACCGATCTCGACGAAGTCCTGGCCCTGGCCGATCGGGTTCTGGTCGTGGTTCGCGGCGCGGTGATTCCGGTGCTCGCCGGGGCTTCTCGATCAGCGGTCGGGGCGATGATGCTCGGCGTCGGCGAATGACCTGGCTTCGGCGGGCGGCGGTGCCGGTCGGCGGCGCCGTGGCCGGATTGGTCATCCTGAGCCTTGGACTTGCCCTGCTCGGCTATGACGCCGGGGCAGCGTTAGGTGCGCTCTGGCGCGGCGCGTTCGGATCGTGGTACGCCATCAGTTCGGCGACGATGGTTCGAGCGGTGCCGTTGATAACAATCGGTCTCGGCCTCGCGATTTCCTTTCGGGCCGGCGCCCTCAACATTGGCGCCGAGGGCCAATTCGCGGTCGGGGCGATGGTGGCGACCGCCGTTGGGTTGGCCACGGCCGGTTGGCCGGTACCTCTTGGCCTCACGGCCACCCTACTGGCCGGGGTCCTGGGTGGCGCGGCCTGGATCCTGGTACCGGTGGCGCTTCGGTTCCGATTTGGGGTGCTCGAGGTCATCAGCACGCTGCTGCTCAACTTCGTGGCGGAGGCCCTGATCAGCTACGCGGTTCAAGGTCCGCTGCAGGAGGCCAAGGGCACCTATCCGCAGAGTGATGCGCTCGGGGCCTCGGTTCGATTGCCACTGGTTCCCGGGACTCGGTTGCACGCCGGCTTCTTTCTGGTCTTGGTGCTCGGGGTTGTGCTCTGGGTGGTGTTCCGGCGGAGCGTTTGGGGTTTTCGGTTGCGGGCCGTAGGTGAAGCGCCTCGGGCAGCCGAACTCGCGGGCGGGATTCGGGTGGAGCGAACCGTGGCGGTGGCGCTGCTCTGCTCGGGGGCGTTGGCCGGCCTGGCGGGGGCGTTCGAGGTATCCGGCGTTACCTATGCCCTGTACCAGAACCTGTCGCCGGGGTACGGGTTCACGGCGATTGCGGTTGCCCTGATTGCGCGAACCGATCCGATTGGGGTGGTAGTGGCCGGCTTGGCCTTCGGGGCGCTCGACGCCGGCGCGGCCGCCATGCAGCGGGATGCCGGGGTGCCGGCGGTTGCGGTTTCAATCGTCCAGGCGGTGATCATCGTCGTGGCGCTGCTCAGCGTTCGGCGCGGCCCCGGCCCGGCGCCGTCATGAGGCTGATCTGATGGATCCGATCATCGGCTTGGTGGCGGCCGCCGTCCGAATTGCCACGCCGCTGCTCTGGGCTTCCCTGGGTGAGGTGATTGCCGAGCGAGCCGGGGTGATCAACTTGGCCGTCGAGGGATCGATGCTGGTGGGGTGCTTGGCCGCGGTGTTTGGGGCGCTCAGTGGTGATCCGTGGTTGGGGGTGCTCGCGGCGGCCGGGGCGGGCATGGTGGTTTCCGGCCTTTTTGCGGCGATCGCAATCTGGGGCCGGACGGACCAGATCATCGCCGGCACGGCCGTGACCCTGGCCTCGGTCGGCCTTACCGGGGTGTTGTACCGGCAACTACTCTCGACCCACGGTGCCGAGCTTCAGCTCCCGATGCTCGGTCCGGTCCTGCTCCGGCAACCGGCTCTGACCTACCTGGCGTTGGCGGCGGTTCCGGTGGTTTGGTGGGCGCTCTACCGTACTACGGCAGGGCTTCGGCTCCGGGCGGTGGGTGAGGCGGCCGACGCTGCCCGGGCGATCGGGATCGACACCCGCTGGTATCAAACGATTGCCGTGATGATCGGGGGTCTTTTTGCCGGGATTGGCGGGGCGACGTTGGTGTTGGCTCAGGTGGGTGCGTTTGCGGAGCGGATGACGGCCGGCCGGGGGTTCATCGCCATTGCGGTGGTGGTGCTTGGGCGGTGGCAGCCGGCCGGGGTTCTGGGGGCGGCGCTGGCCTTTGGGGCCCTGACGGCGCTGCAGTTCGGGTTCCAGGCCATGGGGCTCGAGGTGCCCTACCAGTTCTTCGTCATGCTTCCCTACCTCGTTGCCCTTGGGGCCCTCACCGGGGTGGCGGGCCGGGTGCGGCCACCCCGAGGTTTGGGCCGAACGGTTCCCTGATCAGCGAAGTCGCCCGTACTTCCGTAACGCGGCGAGAAGGCGGTCGTGGGGCAGGGCATAGACCCGCCGGCCATTGGCGCCGGTCATGGTTTCGGCGGCCAGCATGGCGTTCAAGATGGCTTCGGAGGTGGCATCGATCGTGGCCTCGAAGACCGGATTGATGGTTTCGTTCGGGATCGATTGCACGGTGGCCACCTTGTCGGAGACGCCAGCGGCCGGATTCGCGGTGGAGAAGGCGATGAAGATATCGCCGGAGGAGTTGCCGCCGATCCCGCCCATCCGACCGATGCCTAACGCCGCCCGCTTGACGACCCGTTTCAGCTGATGGGGCAGGAGCGGGGCGTCGGTGGCGACGACGACGATAATCGAGCCGACATCGCCCAGGTCTGCACCACCCCCACCGTTTGGGGTGCAGGCCGCCCGCTCGGCGACGGTTCCGTCGGCGAGCGGCACGAAACAGGGAAGCAGGTCGGGGATTTCTTGTCCCACCGGAACACCAGCGACGGAGAATCGCGGCCGCCCGCCGTAGTTGCACTGGACCAGCACCCCGACGTGATAACCTTGTCCAAGGACCGCGATCCGGCGGGACGAGGTGCCGGTGCCCCCTTTGAACTGGTTGCAGGTCATTCCGGTTCCACCGCCGACATTCCCTTCGGCGACCGGACCGGACTTCGCGTTATCGATGGCGTCCGCGGCGTGTTGCTTGGTGACGTGGAACCCATTGATGTCGTTCATTCCGCCGTCCCAGGTTTCCCCGACGACCGGCAACGACCACGAGAACTCCTTGCCCTTCTTGACCGCCCATTCGATGGTGGCATGGTGAACGACGCCGACTGAATGGGTGTTCGTGATCATGACCGGGCCGCCGAGAAACCCGGATTCCTCGACCCAGGTGGTGCCGGTTAATTCACCGTTGCCGTTCAGCGTAAACCACGCGGCGTAGACCTCGGAATCGCTGGTTTTGCCCCGAGGCAGAATGGCGGTGACGCCGGTGCGGACCGGGCCTTTGCCGACTACCAGCTTGCCTTCGCCCGAGATCAGGGTGGTCATCCCGACCTCGACGCCGGGGACGTCCGTAATGGCATTGAGTGCGCCAGGGGTTCCGTCGAGCGGAATCCCAAGCTTGCGGGCTCGTTGCTTGGTTTGCCCGCCGGCTAAGCCGGCAAGGAATACGGTTGCGAGGGCGACGAGGCGGAGGTTTCGGCGAAGGTTGGGCATGAGGCAATCTAGTGCCGGGTCGGATGGGCGTTAAGTTGGTTGGGATGACGACTGGTCGTATTCTCGGGGAGGGGCCGGATGGCGATCCAGGCTGATAGGACGATCCGGTTGCCGGACGGCCGGACGCTCGGCTACGCCGAAACCGGCGATCCCCAGGGCACGCCAGTGCTTCATTTTCACGGGAGCCCGAGTTGCCGCCTCGAGGCGACGGCACCCGAGTTCGACGCGATCGCCGAGCGGCTGGGCGTCCGGGTGTTGGCCCTCGACCGCCCCGGCGTGGGACTGTCCGATCCGAAGCCGAACCGGACCATTCTTGATTGGCCGGCGGATGTCTTGGGGTTTGCCGAGGCGGTGGGACTCTCCCGGTTCTCCGCGTTAGGGGTTTCAGGAGGCGCTCCGTACGCGGCCGCCTGCGCCCTTCGAATCCCTCATCGACTTCGCTCGGTCGGGATTGCGTGCGGGGTAGCGCCGATGGACGTACCCGACGGGCGGCAGGGGATGAGTCGGCGGAATCGGACGATGTTCTTTCTGGCGCGGTGGTTTCCGTGGGCCTTGCGGCGGATGCTCCGAACGATGGCCGGGATGGCGGCCACTCAGCCGACGACCTTCTTCAACCGATTGGGCGAATCGATGCCCGAGATCGACCGACAGGCCCTCGCGTTTTCAGGCCGGCGCACCCACTTCATCGCCATGGTTCGGGAGACGTTTCGGCGAGGGGAGGAGGGCGGATTGACTGATCTCAAACTGGCGAGCCGAGGATGGGGTTTCCCGTTGAGCCAAGTGCCGATCGTGGTGAACTTGTGGTTCGGTGGCCAGGACGTCAACGTGCCGCCCGCCGCCGGCCGCTATCTGGCCGCGGCGTTGCCACGGTCGGAGGCTCGATTCTATCCGGAGGAGGGTCACGTGTCCCTGCTCTTCAACCGCTATGAGGACATCCTGACCGGGCTCTTGGCAACCGCCCAGCGTGAGGAGGGCCGCCCGGTTCGGATCTAGCGCTTACAGCTTCTCGAGCCGGGCCACCGCGGCTTGCAGCAGGTCTTCCGTCTTACAGAAGGCGAATCTGGTGTAGTCCCGGCCGGCCGCCGGATCCGAGAAGAAACTGGTTCCCGGCACGGTGGCCACGCCGCCCTCGATCGTGAGCCACCGGGCAAACTCATCGGACGGCATTTTCTTGATGTTCGCGAACCCAGCCAAGATATAGTAGGCGCCTTCGGGGGCCTGGCAGGTGAATCCGGCTTTCCGAAGCGCGGCGACGAGGAGATCGCGGCGATTCCGGTACTCGTGTTCGAGATGGAGGTAGTAGTCCCGGCCCAGCGTTTCCATGGCGACGGCCAGGGCCTCCTGGAGGGGCGCCGGGGCGCCGACGGTCAGGAAATCATGGACCTTTCGAATGGCGTCGGTGACAGCTGCCGGTGAGATGACGGTCCCGATCCGCCAACCGGTGATGCTGTAGGTTTTCGACGCGCCGCTGATGGTGATGGTGCGGTCCCGCATTCCGGGCAGGGTGGCCATGGGAATGTGCTCGCCGTCGTAGCGGATATGCTCGTAGATCTCGTCGGTAATGGCCCAAACGCCGTGTTGCTGGCAGAGGTTCGCGATTCCGGTCAGCTCTTCGCGGGTCAGGACCCGGCCGGAGGGATTGCCGGGGGTGTTGACGATGACCGCCTTGGTTCGGTTGGTGAAAGCTTTGGCTAACTGGTCGAGATCGAGTGCTTGTCCGGGCATCAAAGGGACGAACACCGGCTTGGCTTCGCAGAGAATTGCGTCGGGCCCGTAGTTCTCGTAGAACGGCTCGAAGACGATCACCTCTTCGCCGGGGTTGACGAGGGCCAAGAGAACCGCGGCCATGGCCTCGGTGGCGCCGCAGGTGATCGTGATCTCGGTTTCGGTGTTGACCGTCATGCCATACCAATCGGCGTACTTCTTGGCCAGGGCGTTCCGGAGCCGTTTGGCCCCCCAGGTAATGGCGTACTGGTTGATATCGGCGTGGATGGCCGCGGCCGCGGCCTCCTTCAGGATGGTCGGGGTCGGAAAATTCGGAAACCCTTGGGCTAGGTTGATGGCCTGATGCTGATCCGCCAGCCGGGTCATGCCCCGGATCACGGATTCGGTGAACGAATGGGTCCGGCGGGCCGTCAGCGGTTGGGTCATAGGACCGAAGATTGGGGTTGGAGCGGAATCCGACTACAGGCCAAGTCTCAATATAGTCCGGCCCCTGGTCCGCTTAGATTTGCCGCCATGCCCTTCTTTCTGACCGCCCTTCTGGTGCTGGCCCAGGACACGTCGCTGGTCTTCAGCGGCCGCAACCGACAGCTCACTATCACGATACCCCGGGTCGACACGACGATTGCGATCGACGGAGACCTCCGCGAGCCGATTTGGCGCCGGGCCTCGCGGTTGACGGATTTTTCTCAGTACCAGCCCGTGGATGGCCGACCGGCTGCCGAGCCAACGGAGGTCTTGGTCTGGTACGCGAGTGACGCGATCTACTTCGGGATTCGAGCCCGGGGAGGCAAGGGGAACGCGATTCGGGCAACCCAAGCCAATCGGGACAACATCGGCGCCGAAGACCACGTGCAGATCCTGCTCGATACCTACAATGACCGACAGATCGCCTTTCTGTTCGGGGTGAACGCGCTGGGCGTTCAGCAGGACGGGACCCGGAGCGACAATTTCGGGGGCGGCGCGGGCGGCCGATCGGGAAGCGGCGGGTTCGGCAACCTCAACCCACTGGAAGGCAACGTCGACCTCAACCCGGACTTCGCTTTTGAATCCAAGGGTCGGTTGGTCGACGGTGGGTACGACGTCGAGGTGCGGATTCCCTTCAAGAGCCTCCGTTACGGTGAGGGGGCAACCCAAGATTGGGGCATCAACGTCCTCCGACGGGTTCAACACAGCGGAGTTCAAGACAGTTGGGCCCCGGTGGTCCGGGGCAACTCGAGGTTTCTCGGCCAATCGGGCACGTTGGTTGGACTGCACGATTTGAAACGAGGCTTGGTCCTAGAGGTGACCCCGACCGCAACCACCCGGCTCGACGGACTGCCGGGTCAGAACGGCAAGCGGGAGTATGATCACACCGCGGAGTTTGGGGCGGACATTCGGTGGGGGATCAGCCAGAATCTGACTTTGAACGGGACGGTCAATCCCGATTTTTCACAGGTCGAAGCCGATGTCGGGCAGGTGACGTTGAATGAACGGTTTGCGTTGTTTTATCCGGAAAAACGGCCGTTTTTCCTCGATGGTCTCGAGTTGTTCGACACCCCAAGCCAACTGATTTACACCCGCCGGATCGCGAACCCGGACGCCGGGGTCAAATTGGCCGGCAAAATCGGGCGGTTCAATGTGGCGGCCATGACGGCCCTCGACGGGCAAAATCAGTCGGGCACTGGTGACCGGAGTCCGGTCTTCGCGGTGACTCGGCTTCGGACTGATTTGGGGAAGAGTTCGGCGATCGGCGCGGTTCTCACCAGCCGGGAGGAGGGGCCCGACCATTCGCGGTTGGCCGGGGCTGATTTTCGGACTTACTTCTCCAAAGTGTATTACGTGGAATTGCAGGCGGTTCAGTCGTGGACGACGGCGGGGTCTGGCAGCGCGAGCGGACCGTTGCTCCACGCCACGTGGGACCGGACGGGGCGGGGGTGGGGGTTCAACTATTCGGTGAAGGCGATTGGGCCGGACTTTGCGGCCGCGGCCGGGTTCGTTAACCGTCCAGGAGTGATCGAGGCCAACGCCTTCAATCGCCTGTCGGCGTACGGCAAACCCGGCGCACTCGTCCAGACGATGGGCGCTTTCTTTGGAGCCGGCCGAATCTGGGACTACCGGCGGCCCGGCGACGGGACGATCGAGGGAAGCGAGTTCATTTTTCCGAGCGCGACCCTGCGGGGTGGGTGGCTGTTGAGCGGATCATTGTCTCGCAATTTCTTCAACTACGATGCGCCATCCTATCAGGGTCTCGCGGTCGTGACTGCGGCGGGCGATACCGCAGCCTTTGCCGTCCCGGGTCGAGAATCCAACCAAATCAGCGGCAGCTTCACCGTCACCACGCCGACGTACCAGCACTTCACCGTGTCGGCGACGGTCAGTGCCGGCGACACCCCGATTTTCCGGGAGGCAGCTCCCGGTCGGAGCCGGCGGATCAATGCCACCATCGATTTGCGTCCGACCACGGCGCTTCGGGCGGCGTTTCAGTTGACCCGGCTCACGATCGACCGTCAGCGGGACGGCTCGCGATTTTCGGACGAGACGATTCCCCGGCTCAAAGTGGAATACCAGGTGAGCCGGGCGATCTTCTTCAGGGCGATTGGTCAATACAGCTCCCGGGCCCGGTCGGCCGGCGTTGACCGGACCGGTCGGCCGATTCTGATTGGTGGCGTCCTCGATTTGGGGTCGGATTCGAACGAGTTCCAGATGGATTGGCTGTTCAGTTATCGGCCGAGCCCGGGGACGTTGTTGTATCTCGGGTATGGGTCGACCTCCACGGAATTAGACCCCAGACGGTCGACGGGGCTCCGGCGCGGACCCGATGGATTGTTCGGCAAGGTGAGCTACTTGTTCCGGATGTAGCAACGCCCGGAGGGCCTTGGACGTATCTTCTGGGCAACTTCCAGCTTCCCTCCAACAATCGAGAGACCCGATGACGACCGTTGGTCGAATCATGGCAATCAGCGCCTTGATCGCCGGCGCAGGGTGTAGCACCGCCACCCCGCCGCGCGCCACCCCGACTCCGCAGACTCAAACGCCGGCGCTCCCGGCCCAGGACACGACCCGTCGGGGCCCCGCTGGTCCGGGCGGACCCGGTGCGGTTCCCGGCGCCGATCCGGCGCCCCGGCCGTACCCGTCGGTGATCACTGCCGAGGCCAAGAGCCGGGCGGGTCTGTTCAAGACCCACCGGATCGCGAGCCGGGTCTATTTCGAGATTCCCCGGGGGGAATTGGGGAAGGACATGTTGCTGGTGACGCGGGCGTCTCGGGTGCCCCTGAACGCCGGCTACGGCGGCCAGCAGCTGGGCCGGTCCTACGTCCTGCGATGGGAGCGCCGCGAGAACCGGGTGCTGCTGCGCGCGGTGTCGTATCAGACCGTGGCCGATTCGACCAACCCGATCTATCAAGCGGTTCGAAATTCCAACAACGACGTCATCGTCGCGGCGTTCAACGTCGAGGCCTACGGGCCGGACAGCGCCGCCGTCATCGAGGTGTCGAAGCTGTACACCGCTCCGCCCCCGGAACTCGGTCCCGGCGCCCAGTTTCGCGGCGTGCCGGATCCGATCCGGTCGTTCGTCGAGAAGGTGCTGTCGTTCCCGACCAACGTGGAGGTCGAAGCCACGCTGACGTTCCCCCCGCCCCCGGCGGGCGGGCCGGGGGCACCGACTGCCAATCCCTTTGCGCCGGCCGCCACCGGAACGGCCTCGGTCGGGATGCACTGGAGCATGATCAAGCTTCCCGAAAAGCCGATGATGCCGCGACTAGCGGACAAACGGATCGGGTTCTTCTCGCTGCAACAGATTGACTACGGCCGTCCGGAGCAACGGGCGGAAACCCGCCAGTACATCGTGCGGTGGCGGCTCGAGAAGAAGGACCCCAATGCGGCGATTTCTGAGCCGATCAAACCGATTACCTACTATGTCGACCCCAATACGCCGGACTGGCTCAAGCCGTATGTCCGCCGGGGCATCGAGCAGTGGCAGGTGGCGTTCGAGGCCGCCGGATTCCGCAAAGGCATCGTGGCGAAGGATGCGCCGAGCAAAGCCGAAGACCCGGACTGGGCTCCCGAGGATGCCCGGTATTCGGTGGTTCGGTGGTTTCCCTCGACGATTGAGAACGCCACCGGCCCGAATGTGAACGACCCGAGGTCGGGTGAGATTCTCGAGTCGGACATCTACATGTATCACAACATCATGAACTTGCAGCGGACCTGGTATTTCTCCCAGGTCGGGCACCTGGATCCGCGAGCGCGGATGTGGCCGTTTCCCGATTCGTTGATGGGGCGTTTGGTGGAGTTCGTCGTGGCGCACGAGGTGGGCCATACCCTCGGCTACCAGCACGATCAAAAGGGCAGCGCCACCTACCCGGTGGATTCGGTCCGGAGCCGGACCTGGGTCAAACGGATGGGTCATTCGCCGTCGATCATGGACTATTCCCGGTTCAACTACACCGCCCAGCCTGAAGATCAGATCGACATCGAGGATCTGATTCCTCGGATTGGGCCGTGGGACAAGTACACGACGCGCTGGGGGTACAGCCCGATTCCAACGGCCCGGACGTCGGATGAGGAGTGGCCGACGCTCGATCGGTGGTCGCGGGAGCAGGATACGACGCCGTGGTACCGCTTCAACATGTCCGACTCGCGGGGTGCCGATCCCGGCGATCACAGCGAAGCGGTCGGTGATGCCGATCCGGTCAAGGCCACCGGCTGGGGGATGAAGAGCATCAAGCAGATCGTGCCGCTGCTGGAGTCGGCCGCGGTGCACGAAGGCCAGGATTTCGAGGATCTCGATCTTTTGTATAGCCGGCTGATTGGCCAGTGGGGGACGGAGCTCCGTCACGTGGCCATCATGGTTGGCGGGGCGGATGCCCAGGAGAAGTATGCCGGCCAGGGCGGGATGCGGTATACGCCGTGGAGCCGGGTCCGGCAAAAGGATGCGGTGAGGTTCCTCAACGAAAACGCGTTCCCGACCCCGAGTTACTTTGTGCTGCCCAATTTGCTTCGGCGGATCGAGGTCGAAGGGGCGCTCCGTCGGATCGGGGGCGCCCAATCCGGGGTGCTCAACACGTTGTGGAACGACCGGCGCCTCGAGCGGTTGGTCGAGAATGAAGCGTTAGCAGCGAACCGCCGAGATGCCTACTCTCTGGGCGAGATGCTGGCTGACGTTCGGGCGGGGATTTGGAGCGAGCTGGCGGGCCCGTCGGTGACGGTCGACGCCTTCCGCCGGGAGCTTCAGCGGTCGTATTTGACCCAGGCCGGCGGCAAAGTGAACCCGGTGCCGCCGCAGCTCCCGGCGGGCTTTCCGCCCGAGTTTCTGGCTCTCTTGGCCGGAGCGCGGGCTACGAGTGACATCCAGTCGGCCTTCCGAGCCGAGCTCAAGGCACTCGACGGATCCATTCGGCAGGCGCTGGGTCGATCGTCGGATCGGGCCACCCGGGCCCACTTGGAAGACGGGCTGGTGCAGATCGACCGGATCCTGAACCCCAGGCGATAGCTCAGGGCCAGGTGGTGAGGCCGGACCCTCCTCGGGTCCGGTCTCCTTTTTTTCCCTCGAGCAGGGGTTTCGACGTCAGGATCGAGAAATCGCCAAATCCAAACACCAGCCGGTTGCCCGACTCCTCGGTTCCTTTGACCGCTCCGGACCGGACGCTCCGGATGGCCTCCAGGGCCAAGCGAAGGTGGGCGGGATCGGCGGCGATGGTGTTGTGGGCGGGGAGCAGCCGGGTGAGGGCCGGGGCCAGGGTCACCAGCTTCTCGAGTGATTGCTCGTAGCTGTCGAGGTCGGTCTCGGGCACGTACAGCCAAATGGTCGCGTCGTAGTAAGAGTCTCCGGTCCAGAGGAGCCCGTTGCTCCGATCGAGCAGCGCGACGGCGTCGGGCGTGTGCCCCGGAACGTGGAGGATCTCCACCCGACGGCCGCCAAGCTCGAGGGTGTCGCCATCGGCAACGAGTTGGGTTGGCTGCCAGGGCTTGGTCCGAAAGCCGGCGGTATCGAGTCCGGCCGGGGCGCCGTGGCAGAAACTCCCGGTCGCTACCTCGCCGGCCAATTCGGGGTGGAGAAAGCCCCGTTGGTTGGCTTTGGTATACGGCGTGTCCAATGCCAGCACTTGTTCAAACTCGGCGTTGCCCCCGACATGGTCGTAGTGGGTATGCGAGTTGAGGACGCGGATCGGCAACGTGGTGAGCTCTTCGACCACGCTGCGAATGGGCGCCATGCCGAGGCCGGTATCGAACAGCAGGGCTCGCTCGGATCCGACAATCAGGTAGGAAATTGCCTCCTGGAACTGATTGGCCTCCACCAGGGCGAACACGCCGGGTTCGACGCGATACACGTCGAACCACTGCGAGGTGACCGCCACTCGTTCGAACACCTGATTGGCCGGCCGCGGGACGTCGGCGCACCATCGTGTGGCGGCCGGTTTGGCCGGCCCGCAACCCGCCAGGGCGGTGACGGCGATCAGCGGGGTGAGGCGACAGCGGGGGAGGGATGGCATGGCTGGAATCTGGACCCTTTGACGGTTCTTCTGCCAGGGGCGGCGCGAGGATAAGATAGGGGCGCCATGACACTGTTTCCTGGGTTCGAAGTCCGGTGGTTCGAGGTAGGCGACGTGGTGATCCACGGCGTCGTTGGCGGGTCGGGTCCGCCGCTCTTGCTGTTGCACGGGTATCCCCAAACCCACACGATGTGGCACAAGGTGGCGGCCCGGTTGGCGGAGTACTTCACGGTCGTGGCCACTGACCTCCGCGGCTATGGGGGAAGCAGCAAGCCTGAGGGCTTGCCGGACCACAGTAACTATTCGAAGCGGGTCATGGCCGAGGATCAGGTGCGGGTGATGAACTCACTCGGGTTCGACCGGTTTCGGGTGGCGGGCCACGATCGCGGTGGCCGGGTCGCGCATCGGATGGCGCTCGACCACGGGGGGCGGATCGTGCAATGGGCCGTGCTCGATATCGTGCCGACCAGGACTATGTATCTCCGAACCGATCGGGTGTTTGCCGAAGCCTACTATCACTGGTTCTTCTTGATTCAACCGGCGCCGTACCCTGAACGCCTGATCGGGGCGGATCCCGATTTCTTCCTGACGACCCATCTCAGCAGCCGGCACGCGGGCCTCGAGGCGTTTGATCGCCTGGCGTTGGCCGAATACCGGTCGGCCTTCCGGTCGAGCGCCTGTATTCACGCCACCTGCGAAGATTACCGAGCCGCGGCCACGATCGATCTCGTCCACGACGAGGCGGACCTCAGCCGGCCGGTGCGGGCACCGTTGTTGGTGTTGTGGGGCCAATACGGGATCATCGAACGGTGTTTCGATCCCATTGAGGACTGGAAGGAGCGGGTGGTGTCGGTGACGGGTCAGTCGATCGAGTGCGGTCACTATCTCGCGGAAGAGGCACCGGCTGAAACCGCCGCTCTGTTGCGGCGGTTTTTTGGGTCGTAGCCGCTACCGCTGTTTCTTGGCCCGCTCCTGCCGGGCCTTGGCGACGAGGTCTTTCACTTCCTCCATCAAGCGGGCCCCGTTGTAGGGAATCCCATCCTTGATGGTCCATTCGACCCCGCCGGCTTTGACTTCCTTGCCGTTCCTGATTGCGGTGGTTCCGGTCGGATAGAGGACCTTCAGATCTTCGAGCGGGTTGCCGTTCACGACGATGAGGTCGGCAAGGAAACCAACGCGAACCCGGCCGAGATCGGCCTCGGCACCGAGGATCTTGGCATTGTTGGCGGTGGCGTGCTGGATGACCTTGAGCGGAGTGAACCCCGCCTCCTGGTGGAGCTCCAATTCACGGATCACGCCGAAGCCGTACATCTGATAGATGAAGCCGGCGTCTTCGCCGACCCCGATCAAGCCGCCCCGACGCCCGAAGTCCCGGAGGGCCGCCATCCAAAGTCGATAGTTTTCCTTCCAGTAGGCTTCGTCGACCGATGACCAGCCGATGAAATAGGAGCCGTGGTTAGCCGGATTCGGGCGGAAATAATCCTCGAGGGTTGGATGGAGGTAGTCCTTGAACCAGGGCTGGGTTTCGGCCCGTTGGAGATCGCGGCTGGCTTCGTAGATGACCAAGGTTGGATTCCAGGCCACGTTGCTGTCGACCATGGCTTGGAGAATCTTGGTCAAACGCTCCGGGTTGGCCTCGCGCCAGATCCGCCCGGCATACCGGAAGCGATGGGTTTCGTCGTTGTAGTTGAAATCGGCGGGAAACCGCTGACCCCCTTCTTC
Source organism: Gemmatimonadota bacterium (assembly GCA_031431925.1). Classification (GTDB taxonomy): domain Bacteria; phylum Gemmatimonadota; class Gemmatimonadetes; order Gemmatimonadales; family GWC2-71-9; genus SHZU01. Next base: position 15,760 of record JANPEL010000397.1, read on the forward strand.
AAATGCGGCGTCGGGGACGCCGTACCAATGTTCGATGCTCCGGGTGCCGAGCCGGACGTCGTCCCAGGCCGTGGTTTCCTCGACGCCGACATGGTGGGCCACCGGGAGGCCCAGCTTTTTCGCCTCGTCCGCCATGGCGGCCATCAGATCGCGCTCCATGCCGCCGATCTTGATGCCATCGACGCCCAGGGCTTTGACCTCGCGAACCCGGGCCCGAGCTTGGTCCGCGGTGCGAATTGGAGCGCCGCGGGAATAGCCGGCATAGATGTAGAGCCGCGGGGCTTCGATTTTCCCTTGGGCGCTCTTTTCCTTGAGCTCGAGGAACTCCTTGGCATCGCCGCCGGAGCTGACATCGCGAACCGTGGTGACGCCCGATGCCAGCCAGAGCTTAAACTGGTAGTCGTAGGGCTGAGGAACCCCGGCGCGTTCGTTCTGGAGGTGGCCGTGGGCATTGATCAATCCGGGTAGGAGGTACTTCCCGGTGCCGTCGATTTCGGCATCGGCGGTTGGGCGGCGCGCCCTGCCGGATTGCACCGCAACCGGGTCGAGGGCGGCCAAGTCCACGATCCGGTTTCCCTCCACGACCACGTCGTAGGGTCCCTCCGCCGGGGTTCCGTTGCCTTGGACCACCAGCACGTTCCGAATGGCCAGCCGACCTCCGGGTCGCTTGCCGTGGGTCACATTCTTGGTTTGGGCGGCCGCCGCTGGGGCTGATCCGAGGGCCAACAAGCCCAGCAGGAGGAGACTGTTCGTTCTATTCATCGAAGGGCCTCGGTAAGGGGCCGGCCATCAAGTCGTTCCAGCGGCTTGATCCGGAGCACGCTGGCCAAGGTTGGTGCCAGATCGACGGTCCGAACAAACCCGGGGTATCGACCCGGCTTGAACGGGGCGCCATAGAACAGAAGCGGGACGTGGGAGTCGTAATCGTGGGGCGAGCCGTGAGTGGCGACAATCGGGTAGTTGTAGATGTCGCCTTCTCGGAGAGTGACCACGGCCGCCGGCAGCATATCGTCGGGGAACATCTGCAGCCAACGTCGGGCAATTTTGTCCGCTCCGGGGCCCTGGTGGACGAGGTCGTCGAATCGGTCGACCCGGAGGACGCCGGGGACGAGCTTTGCCGCCGCCATGAACACCTGGGCGACTCGGTTGACGGTGAGACCCTTGGGTCCGAGCTTGGCCGGGTCGACAAAGAAGGCACCGCTCTCGATGTCGAGGGCGGTGCTGTCACCGCCGGCTGCTTTCACGGCGGCCTTGGCGGCATCGAAGGGGCCCCCCATGTCGACCCGAAGGCCGCCATGAAGTTCGGGGATGAATCCGCCGCCGTGGTCGGCACTCAGCGCGAGGATGACCGTACTCGGGTCGCGAAGCGTGAACAGGGTGTCGAGGAAGGCGCCGAGGACCCGGTCGAGGCGGACGATCTGGTCGTGCTGTTCTTTGGATTCCGGGCCGTAGAAGTGACCGATGTAATCCGTGGCCGATAGAGAAATAGCCAGGACGTCGGTGGCGCCCCGTTGGCCGAGTTTTTGTTGGCGAAGCCCCTGCAACGCGAACCGCAGGGTCATTTCATCGATCATCGGCGAGAACCGCGCCTGGAAAGCGGCCCCGGCGGAATCGGCCGGAAACCGGTGCGGAAACATGAAATTCCGGCCAAAGCCCTCATAAGCCACGCTATCCGGTTCCGGGTAGTCGGCGGCGGGTCGAAGGGTGGTCCATGTCTGGCCGGCATAGCGATGAGGCAGTCGGAGGGCATTGAACTCCGACACCCAGGTCGGGAGGGTGTCGTGGTACCAGGTGCTGGTCGTAAAGAGGCCGTTGTTGGCGTACCAATAGACCTCTTGTTTGGAGCGACCGATCGGCAGAATGGCGGCCCGGTCCTTCGCTGACACCGAGAAGGCCCGGGTGGCGGGATCAACCGCGGTGAGCCAATCGGTGACCGTGGTGCCGCGAAACCGGAATGGCGCCGCCCCGAGGTCCTTGGCGCCGATCAACGGCCAGTCGGTGGAATTGACCCCGGCGAGGTTCCGGGTAATGCCGGTGTTTCGGGGGAACCGGCCGGACATGAGGGTTGCATGACCGGGCGCGGTTTCGGTGATCGCATGGTCGTGGTGGGCGTCAAGGAACACCGCGCTCCCTTCGAAAAGCCGCGCCAGGCCGCCCGAAAGCTGGTTTTTGAACCGATCGTAGTAGTCCGGTCGCATCTGGTCGATGGTGATCAACACGACCAACGCGGGCTTTGGCAGCGCCGCGGTGGGCGGGGTCGATACCGGCGCCGGACCGCCGGCGGTCTTCGAGCAGGACCCGAAGAGGAGGGCGATCAACAGCAGGATGGCTGGACGAACGACCCAGGAGCGTTTCATAGCCGGATAATACGACTCGCGGCTAGCCAACGGAACCGGGGCTGCCCCTCGCGGTGGCGCGGCCGAAGCGGTACTATCTTGACTGAACCTGACTTCCAATGGAGCGTCTATGCGCGCGGTTGTCCTGACCTCGCTGGTGTGGGTGTTTTCCGGTACCGTTTCCGTCGGCGCCCAGGAGGCAAAGAAGCCCCAGCCGGAACGCCTGTTTCGGGATCGCGAGCCCCTGGAACTAACGCTCCGGGCTCCGTTCAACGCGTTGTTCAAGAACCGAGATACCACCAAAGCCAATCCGCTCCCGGGTACCATCGAGTATGTCGACGCCAAGGACGGCAAGAAGTCGGTGGCGGTCACGCTCGACACCAGGGGTCATTTCCGCCTCAAGCGAATGACCTGTTCCTTCGCGCCCCTGAAAGTCGAGTTCGCCAAGGATTCTGCCAAAGGCACGGTGTTCAACGGCCAAGGCGGCATCAAGCTGGTGACCCATTGCCAGAACGCCGGGCGGAACGAACAGAACCTCCTGATCGAGGAGGCCACCTATCGGATGTACAACCATCTAACGCCGTTCAGTCACCGGACCCGGTTGGCCAAGATTACCTACGTGCCGGAGGACACCACCAAGACGGTGACCCGGTACGGTTTCTTCATCGAGGACGACAAGGAACTGGCCAAACGGAACAGTTCGAATCTGATGATGGTGACCGGCGGCAACTTCTCAGACATGGAGACCAGTCATCTCGATCTGGCCATGGTGTTCGAGTACATGATCGGGAACACCGACTGGTCCGTGGCAATGATCCATAATTTCCGGATCTTGGACCCCGGGTTGGGCGGGCTCTACGTTCCGGTTGCTTATGATTTCGATTTTTCAGGGTTGGTTGGGGCGTCGTACGCCATACCCGACGGGCGGCTGCCGATCAAGAGCGTCAAAGAGCGGCTCTATCGGGGCCCGTGCCGGAAGGTCGACGAGCTGCTGCCCACGCTGGAGCGGCTGACCCAGGCCAAGGACTCGCTCTACGGCCTGATCCGCGCCATGCCGGGGATCGAACCGAAACGGGCCAAAGAAGCCACCGATTATCTCGATGGCTTCTTCAATGACATCAAGCGTCCGAAAGACTTCGACGACGCCTTGGGCTACGCTTGCCAGGGCCGGTAGGCTAGCCGGCCACGGTCCAGGTCCGACCGCTGTGCATCAGGGCCGCGAGGTCCTTGGGCCCCCCGGTGGCTGACTTCATCTGGGCAAAGACCACGTCTTCGTAGGTCGGCGCCGGGTCGCAATAGAGGACGCCGAGGACTTGAGGAAACGCCGGCGGATGGAGCGAACCCAGGAGCGAGGCCAGGGTCCGGTTCGTCTCGTTGTGCACCAAGATGTCCGACTCGGTGACGCCGTTTTCGCCGATGGTAACGACTTCGAGTTCCAGGGCCGCCGGCTTGAGCCGGAGGCCCTGAGTCTTTTCCTTCCCGAACACGAGCGGCTTTCCATGCTCGGCCAGCAACTGACGATCCGGCGCGACGCTCTTGTCGGTGAACTCGTCGAACACGCCGTCGTTGTAGACCACGCAGTTTTGGAAGATTTCGACGAAACTGGTGCCTCGGTGGGCGTGGGCCCGCTTCAGCACCGACACGAGATGAGCCTGTTGGGTGTCGACCGTGCGGGCCACGAACCGAGCGCCCGCTCCCAGCGCAAAGAGCGTCGGCGAGAGCGGGGAATCGAGCGAACCCAGGGGCGTCGAGGGCGACCGGGTTCCGACCCGTGAGGTCGGGGAGTACTGTCCTTTGGTCAGCCCGTAGATCTCGTTGTTGAATAGCATCAACTGGATGTCGACATTGCGGCGAAGGATATGGAGCATGTGGTTGCCGCCGATCGAGAGCCCATCTCCGTCGCCGGTGACCAGCCAAACATCGAGGTCGGGCCGTGCCAGTTTCAAGCCGGTGGCCACCGCCGGCGCCCGGCCGTGAATGGTATGGAACCCGTAGGTCGAGATGTAGTAGGGGAACCGGGATGAGCACCCAATGCCGGACACGAACACGGTCGACTCTTTGGTGGCCCCGACGTCGGCCAGGGTCCGTTGGACCGCTTTGAGGATGGCGTAGTCGCCGCAGCCGGGGCACCAGCGGACTTCTTGATCGGACTCGAAATCGGAGGCCTTGAGCGGTGCCGTCGAGGTGGTCATGATCACTTCTCCAATCGGGTGCGGATGGCCGTCACCAGTTCGCTGATCTTGAAGGGCTTGCCGGTTACCTTCGCCAGTTTTTCGGCCGGAATCAGGTACTCGCTCCGGAGCACCGTTACCAACTGGCCGTTGTTCATTTCCGGCACCAGCACGCGGTCGAATCGCTTGAGCAGGTCGCCGAGGTTCCGGGGGAACGGCTTCAAGTACCGAATGTGGATGTGGGACACCTTCTTGCCCTCGGCGCGGACGGCGCGGACGGCCTGATGGATCGGGCCGTAGGTCGAGCCCCAGCCGACAACCGCCATGGTGCCGGTATCCTCGCCCACGGCCACAGTCTGAAGTGGAATGTCGTTGGCAATGCCGTCGATTTTGGCAGCCCGGACGTCGGTCATCTTCTGGTGGTTGTCCGGATCGTACGAAATATGCCCGGTGTCGTAGTCCTTCTCGATGCCGCCGATCCGGTGCTCGAGCCCCGCGGTCCCGGGGAGGGCCCAGACTCGGCCCAACGTGACGGGATCACGCAGGGAGGGATGGAAGCCGACGGGGTCGGTGCGGAATTTGACCGGGAAACTCGGCAGTTGGGTCACGTCCGGAATCAGCCACGGCTCGGATGCGTTGGCCAGATACCCGTCCGTGAGCAGCATGACCGGCGTCATGTATTTGGTGGCGATTCGGACGGCTTCCATCGCGACTTCGAAGCAATCCGACGGAGTGGCCGTTGAGATCACGGGGAGCGGCGTATCGCCGTTCCGGCCGTAGATGGCTTGGTAGAGGTCGGACTGCTCGGTTTTGGTCGGGAGCCCGGTGGACGGGCCGCCCCGCTGGTTGTTGATCACGATGACCGGCAATTCGGTCATCACGGCGAGACCGATTGCTTCGGTCTTGAGGGCAATCCCCGGTCCGGAGCTCGAGGTGATGGCCAACGCGCCGCCGAACGCCGCCCCGATGGCGGCGCACATGGCCGAAATCTCGTCCTCGGCCTGGAAGGTGACGATCCCGAACTGCTTCAATCCGGCCAGCGAGTGGAGCACCGGTGAGGACGGCGTAATCGGATACGACGCCATGACCACCCGGTCGAGCTTGGCGGCTTTGGCCCCGGCCACCAGGCCCCAGACCAGCGAATCGGTGCCGGTCACGGTTCGGTAGGTCCCGGGCGCGGCACTGGCCGGCGCTACGCTATAGGACGGGGCCGAGAGTTCGGTGGTCTCGCCAAAGGCATGGCCGGCGTTCAAGGCCGCGACGTTGGCCTTCGCGATGTCGGGCTTCTTGGTAAACTTCCGCTCCAGCCACTCGATGGTATGGCTTCGATCGCGGCCGTACATCCAGAGCATCAGGCCGAGGGTCCACATGTTCCGCGACCGGAGCGCTTCCTTGGCGCCCAAACCAAACGGTTTGACCGCCTCGGCGTTCATCTTGGTCACGTCGAGCTTGAGCACCCGGTAGTCGGAGAGCGATGGATCGTCGAGTGGGTTGGTGGTGTACCCGGCCTTGGTCAGGTTCCGGGGGTTGAAGGTGGCGATGTCGCACACCAACACCCCGCCCCGCTGGAGGTCTTTCAGGTTGGTCTTGAGGGCCGCGGGATTCATGGCGATCAGGGCGTCGAGTTCGTCGCCCGCGGTCATGACCTCGCTGTTGCCGAAGTGGATTTGGAACGCCGAGACCCCGAACGTGGTGCCCTGGGGAGCCCGAATCTCCGCCGGGAAATCCGGGAACGTGGCCAGATCGTTGCCGGCCAGCGCGGTCTCCACGGCGAACTCGGAGCCGGTAATCTGCATCCCGTCCCCGGAATCGCCGGCGAAGCGAATCACGACCGCATCCCGGGGGATCCGGGCTGGGTGGGTTGGGCTGGTGGCTGTCATTGGATACCTCGGTGAAAAAATGGACGCCTTCAAACTACCGCCATGGCGGCCGTTCCGCTTCTGGCCTCCCGGCTAAACCGGCAGGGGCACTCGCTCGATCTCGCTGATCCGGCTG
>JANPEL010000398.1:0-4455 GCA_031431925.1 Gemmatimonadota bacterium
GTGCTCGGTCCAACGCCGGCACCAGAAACTGTTGGAGGAGGCCCCGAGCGTGGCGGTCGATCCCGCCCTGCGGGAGCGGATGGGAACCGCGGCGGTGGCGGCGGCCAAAGCGGTCGGCTATCGAAGTGCCGGCACTTGCGAGTTTCTGCTGGCCGCGGACGGGTCGTTCTATTTCCTCGAGATGAACACCCGAATTCAAGTCGAACACCCCGTCACCGAATTGGTGTATGGCGTTGATCTGGTGCGCCAGCAACTCCGGATTGCCCGGGGTCTCCCGATGACCGTGGCGGCCGGCCCCCTGATGCCGCGGGGCTGGTCCATGGAATGCCGGATTACGAGCGAAGACCCCGCCAACGGTTTCTTGCCGTCGACCGGCCGGATTTCGTACCTCCGGGCCCCCGCGGGCCCCGGAATCCGGTGGGACAGCGGCGTCGAGACCGGTGATGAGGTCACGCTCTATTACGACTCGATGCTGGCCAAGCTGATTGTCCACGGTGCCGACCGCGAGGATGCCATCGTTCGGATGGAACGGGCCCTCCGGGAGTTGGTCGTCGTTGGGGTGGCCACCAACCAATCGTTCCACCTCCGGCTGCTGGCCGATCCGGATTTTCGGGCCGGCCGGATCGACATTCAGTTTCTGGAACGGCATCCGGAGTTGGCGCTCGCGGCGCCAACGGACGCCATCATTCACCGCCTGGCGGTGGCCGCCGCGCTCGCGGAGCATGCCCGCCGCCAACAACAGAAGCCGGCCGTCTCGGCCGACGGGCCGGGCCGGAGCCTGTGGGCGGCCGCCGGTCGTCGCGAGGGGCTGCGGTAGGTCGTGGAAGAGGTCGTCCGAATCGAACGGATCGCCGCCGGCGGCGACGGGGTCGGGCATCTGGCCGACGGCCGGGCCGTCTTCGTGCCCCGAGCCGCTGCCGGCGATCTGGCCTTGGTCTCCATCACTAGGCAGGCCGCTCGATTCGCCAAGGCGAGAATCCGGGAACTGGTCGAACCGGGTCCCGATCGGGTTGAGCCGCCCTGCCACCACTACCGGGACGACGAGTGCGGCGGCTGCCAGCTCCAGCACTTGAACATCACCAGCCAGCGCGAGGCCCGGCGGCGGATTGCCGGGGACGCGCTCCGCCGGATCGGCAAACAATCGGTCGAGGATCCGGTCCTCACCCCCGCCGCGGCGGATTGGGGCTATCGCACCAAGATTACCCTGACGCGCGGAACGAGCGGCCGGCTGGGGTTCCACCGGGTCGACCGCCCCGACAGCGTTTTCCCGCTCGATCGGTGCCCGGTGGCCGCCCCCGGAGTCAACGACCTCTGGGTCCGGTTTCGCCAGTCGCGGGGCTTGTGGCCCGCCTCACTGGCCCGCGTCGTTCTCCGGTTGGACCGAACCGGCGGCGAGCACGTGATCATCGAAACCGGTGAGGGCCCGATCTGGACCGGCGGCAAGGCGCTCCAGGCGGCTGTCCGACGGGCCGCCTCGCTGACCGTCTGGTGGCGCCCCTTTGAGGGTGCCGTCCGGGCGGTCGGCGGATCCGACACGGCCTACCCGGCCGCCGCGTTTGAACAGATCAACCCGGCCATGGGCGACCAGGTCCGGGCCGCCGCCATCGCGGCGTTAGGCAACGTGACCGGCCAACGAATCTGGGATCTCTATGCCGGTATCGGCGAAACCTCGGCGCTGCTGGCGGAACGCGGCGCCCGGGTCCAAAGCGTCGAGTGGGACCGCCGGGCGGTCGACGAAGCCGAGCGCCGGCACCGCGCAGCCGGCCTCACCGTCGACCGGGTCGTCGGAAGTGTCGAAACCGCCGTGGCCTCCTTGAGTCAGCCCGATCAAGTCATCACCAACCCCCCCCGGACCGGCATGGACCCCCGCGTCATCGAAGCCCTCAAAACCCGCGCCCCCGCCCGAATCGTCTACATCTCCTGCGACCCCGCCACCCTCGCCCGCGACATCGCCCGTCTCGCCTCGAGTGCCGAGTACCGAGTGCCGAGCGCCGAGTACCGAGTGCCGAGTACCGAGTGTTACGACCTCTTTCCCCAAACCGCCCACGTCGAATCCGTGGCCGTGCTGGAGCGAGTATGAAATACGTGGTCACCATCGCCGGGCACCAGGTTGACGTCGACATCGACGGGGAGCAGGTCCTCGTGAACGGTACGCCCCACCATGCCGAGCTCCGCCCGGTGTCCGGCACCCCGGTCATGAATCTCCTGCTCGACGGCCAATCGTGGATCATCCCGATGGAAGCCACCGGCCGCGGCACCTGGGCCATTCAACGGCGCGGTGATCGGTTCGATGTCGAGGTCGTCGACGAGCGGACTCGGTACATCCGGTCCCTGGTGGGAGAGGGCCGCGCCAACCTTGGGCCCGCCGCCCAAAAGGCCCCGATGCCCGGCCTCGTGGTCAAGGTTCAAGTTGAGGTTGGGCAAGAGGTTACCGCCGGACAGCCGGTCCTGGTGCTCGAGGCGATGAAGATGGAGAACGAGCTCAAAGCGGCCGGCCCTGGTGTCGTCGACCAGATCCTGGTCAAGCCCGGGCAAGCGGTCGAGAAGGGGGCCGTCCTGGTCACCTTCCGGCCCCTCCCGACCGCCTGACCGATCCGGCCTTCGGATCGGGAACTCTTGACCTAAGTCCGTATCAGGCGCTATTATCCGCGGCTCCGCCACACGGCGGATTTTCACGCTATTTCGGGAAGTCTCGGGGCCATGAAGACCTTTTCGGCCAGGACCCAGGATGTCAGCCACGATTGGCACGTCGTCGACGCGAGCGGAGTGCCGCTCGGTCGGTTGGCGAGCATGGTCGCTCAGCTCATTCGCGGGAAGCATAAGCCCACCTTTACGCCGCATATCGACGGGGGCGACTTCGTCGTCGTCGTCAACGCCGACAAGGTGAAGTTCACGGGCAACAAGCTCGAGAACCGGCAGATCTTTCGCCACACCGGCTACATGGGCCACGAGCGCTTTACGCCGCTCAAGGTCATGATGGCCAAGCATCCGGACCGGGTCATTGAAAAGGCCGTGTTCGGCATGCTGCCCAAGAATTCGCTCTCCAAGCAGCGGCTTCGCACCAAGCTCAAAGTCTACGCCGGCGAGACCCATCCGCACGCCGCGCAGGCGCCGAAGGCCTTTCTGATCAAGGTGACCGCATGACCCCGACTCCCGAACTTCGCTGGCACGGCGTCGGTCGCCGCAAGACCAGTGTCGCCCGCGTGTATTTGAAGCCCGGCACCGGGAAGTGGGAGGTCAACGGCCGGACGTTAGGCGATTACTTCCCCCGTCCCTCGCTGGTCCAGCACATTCAGCAGCCGTTCTCGGCCACCGACACCCTCGGCGCGTTCGACGTCATGGCCCACTGTGACGGCGGCGGCGTCACTGGCCAGGCCGGCGCCATGCGGCTCGGGATTGCCCGCGCCCTGCTCGCCGTCGACGGCGTGCACCGCCTCAAGCTCCGGGCCGGCGGCTTGCTGACCCGGGACGCCCGGGCCGTTGAACGTAAGAAGCCCGGCCGCCCCGGCGCCCGGAAGCGGTTCCAGTTCAGCAGCGGTAGTCGCCACCCAAATTCGGAAGGACACACGCGGTCGAATGGCGCAACCCCAGGTGCAGGACCTCCTCGAGGCTGGCGTTCACTTCGGGCACCAGACCCGGCGATGGAATCCCAAGATGCGCCGGTTCATTTTTGCCGAGCGCTCCGGGATCTATATCATCGATCTGCAGAAAACCCTTGGCCAGCTTCACAAGGCACAGGAACTCCTCAAGAGCATCGTGCTCAAGGGAGACAATGTGCTCTTCGTCTGCACCAAGAAGCAGTTGAAGGCACTGGTCGAGTCCGATGCCCAGAGCGCCAACTGCCTCTACGTCACCGAGCGCTGGCTCGGCGGCACCCTGACCAATTTCGCCACCATCAAGAAGCAGATTCGCCGGCTCCGGGATCTGGAACAGGGCAGCACCGAGGGAGATTTCGACAGCTACACCAAGAAGGAAAAACTCCTCTTCGAGCGCGAGCGGGTCAAGCTGTCCCGAAACCTCGAAGGCTTGAAGAACATGGCCCGGCTTCCCGGTGCGCTGTTCATCGTGGACGCCAAAAAGGAAAAGATCGCCATCCAGGAGGCCAACAAGCTTGGCATTCCGGTCGTGGCCATCGTAGACACCAACGCCGATCCCGATGTCATCACGGTGCCGATTCCCGGCAACGATGACGCCATCCGCTCGGTGTCGCTGATCACCAAGGCGCTCTGTGACGTCATCATCGAGGCCCGCCAGCAGGTGCCGGTGCGGGAATCGGCCGAGCACGACGACGCCGAAACCTACAGCACCGACGGCGGCTCCGAGGGAGATCCCGAGGCCGAGCGCCGCCGCCGCCGGACCGGCGCCCGGAAGCGCCGACCCAAGCCGGAAGCCATCGCGGCGCGGCTCAAAACCGATGGTGCTCCGAGCCCGGCGGAAGCGAGCGCCTGAGCCGGC
>JANPEL010000399.1:0-4955 GCA_031431925.1 Gemmatimonadota bacterium
CTTTATCCCATTCGCGGCTTCATCGCGGACCGGTTCGATACCTGGGGCCGGTTTACTTGGAACATGTACGCCTCGACCTACAAATGCCGGGCCCGGTATCAAGTCGTCGACGACTCGGGGGCGACTCGTCCTGTCGACATCCGACCATACCTTACCCGCGGGATCAGTCTGGGGGCGAACACCTACCATCGCGACGCCTTGCCGGTGTTCCACAAGTTCTTGTGCGCCGAACTGGCGCGAGCGAAGACCGGCGGCCGGCTCAGCGCCCGCTGCGAATGCACCATCAACGAAGCGGAAACCCAGAGTCTCATTGTCGACTCCGGGGACATTTGCAAGGCCGCCAACTACGGCGTTGCCGCACGGTAGGGCCGGTCCCTTGACCGAAGTTGCAGCGACGGACCCGAGCGGCGCGACCAGCCGGTGGAATCGATTCTGGCAGGCCCAGGGTTACCCGCTCAGCCTTGGCATTTTCCGGTTCCTGTTCGCCCTTGCCCTCCTCACGGAAATCGAGACCAGCCGAGCCAAGAGTCTCTTCGCGATCGAGGGCGGGTTTCACTTCCCGTACCTGTCCATCATCAAGCCGGTACCGGACTACGTCTACCACGCACTCCACAATCTTCAATATCCGTTCGCGGGGTTGTTGGCGCTCGGACTCTTCCCCCGGCTTTCCGCCGGGACGTTACTCGGGCTCCAGGGGTACATCTTCTTCGCTGACCGCCTGAATTTCAGAAACCATCCATACTTCTTCCTGCTGCTCTTGTTGCTGTTGACCTTGTCCCGGCACGCCGGCGGGTCGTTCTCGATTCCAGCCCTGCTCCGCGGTCGCCGAACTCGTGACGAGACCATCGCGCCCCTCACGATCCAGCGGGTGATCCAGGTTCAGGTTTCGATCGTGTACTTCTTCGCGGCACTGCACAAGATGACGGCCTGGTACCTCGGCGGGAACGTGCTGGCCGAGTTCATGACCCCAAGCCTGCTGAAGGTCTTTACCGGCGCCGGGTCGAGCGGCACCTTGGAGGCCATCCGAATTGCCATTGGGAATCCCCGGTTCTGGGTCGCCCCGGCGTGGATCACCGTCTTGCTCGAGCTCAGCCTGCCGGTTGCCCTCTGGATCCCGCGGGTACGCCCAGTCGCCATGATCCTTGGCATCGGCTTCCACCTCATCATCGCCTTCACCATGAGCATCTACGTCTTCTCGGCAGCGATGATCAGCTCCTACGTCCTCTTCCTCGAGCCGGAGACGCTCCCCCGATTGGTCGATCGGTGGCGACCCCGTCTCTTCGGAACGCCACCCTCCCGACCCCTTCAGGGTGGCGCCAACGACCCCGCAAAACGGAGCAGAAAAACCCGCCAGAAACCCGGTCGATCGGGCTGAGTCACGGGGCCATCCGTGGCCCGCAGGTTGCCCAAAGGTTTGACGGGAAATCGGGCTAGGCACTCTGCCACGGCTTCGACCTCGTTCGTAAATCGATGGGAGACAACGACATGGACGTCCTGCGGACACTTCACGCGATTCTGGCACCGGACTCGACCCCGGCAATTCGTTCCCGGCCGCCCCTTCCGGCAAAGGAAGTCTCGGCCGGGAGTCGAACCTTTGCCCAGACCCTGCGCGAGGCAGCCCTCGGCGAGGACTCCGCGATCGCCGCCTTTGGCGTCCAGCTGCCCCGCCAAGGCACCATCGTCCCGACGGCTGAGCCTCGACCCATCGTGGTGCCGGAAGCCCCTGAGGACAGCCGGGGTCCGCTTGGCGGCGGGGTGCCTCCGGGCCCGGTTCCCGATCTCCCGATCGACACGCTGCACATTGAGACCCGCGACACCCTCGAGTCGCTGATTCTCGATCAACGAGACGGCAACGGACCGACCATCTTGCCGCCGGCGGCGAGCACCACCTGGAGGAGCCTCCGGGGGTCGTCGATGCCCGATCACGGGGGGCTTCTCGCACCCGACATGGCGTCCGTGGCTCGCTATGAGGCCTTGGCCAGCGGCCACACGGCGGGGGCAAACTTCGAACGATTCGAAGCCGGGGTGGCCCGCGGGTTCTTTACCGATGACCAAGCGGGCTACGCCCGTTATCTCCAATACAACAGCTCCGGGGCTGGGCCGCGAATGGACCGACCCGACTTCTGCGGCTGGATGCAAGCCGCCGATCTGGTGTACGCGATCAAGTCGGGGGCGCACCAAGACAACAACCAGAGTCCCGTGTGGACCGCCGCCGCCGCCTACCCGTACGGCCGGGACGAGATCAACAGACTGGCCGCGTCAGGGCAGTGGAGCCCCGAGCAACGCCAGGAGGCCCTCACCGAATACACCGAAACGTTCGAACGGTTGTATGCCGACTGGGCCCCGAACGGGCCGCCACTGCCGGTGCTCAACAGCTAACGCGAACGGCCAATCCGGCCGGATCCAAACCCGCAACTCGCCCAATCGACGAGGCCTCGGCGAAGCCCCGCTGCCTCGTCGGGCGCTTGGCACATCCCCGCTCTGCCCGGACCCGCCCACCCATTGGTGCAAGCCAATCGCATCGTCTCGCCGACACCCATAAACGAAAGCCCCGTCCCTTTCGGGACGGGGCTTCGTTTTACCGCGATCGAGCTTCCGATCAGATCAAGGAACCAAGTAGGCCGAAGGCAGCCCGGCGCCATCGTTCTTGACCGCGATCAGCCGGGGCGTGCCCAAGGAGGCGCAGGTGGCCGAGGTGACCGAATACTGATACCGGCGGAACGTACCGTTGTCCGAGATCAGCTTCGGATTGTCGCTCGCGCCAAGGCCGTTCCCAGTCGTCGTGATCGAGAAGAGGATCTCGAAGATCGTGGGAGCAGACTGATTCGCGACCAAGACCTGGACCGGAATGGTCGGGCCGTTGGTCGGCGTGTCGTACGTGTAAGTACAACCGCCCGAGCCGCTGAACGTGGCACCGGACTGGATGCCCGTGGTCGCCCACGGATTGGTAGCGCCAACCGCCGGGAAGAAGGCGTTGTTCTTGTACACGGCCGGGATCGGCGTCAGCGAGGTGGCCGAGAGGTTCGGCACGACCTTGTTGAAGTCGAACGCCGTCGTCTGCACCTGGGTAAAGGCAGAGTCCGGCCCGCCAAGGCTGACCGTCGTGTCGATGACGAACGAACCGAACACCTGGCTGCCCGGAATGATCGCCGGGAATCCGGTGGACGGGGTGGTGATGGTGGTCAGGACGTTATCCCACACCGTGCCGAAGCCGCTGGTGATGTTGTAGCGGAGATCGACCGGCGAGGTGCCGCCGCCGTTGGTCGCCTGATACCGGACATCGAGACGAACGCCAGCCAGATCGGTGGAGTCGGTCGCGAAGACCAGCATGGTGGCGTTCGAACCAGCCTTGTAGAGCGGCTGGGGTGCGACGGCCTGGATGGCCGGCGCGGTGCGGTCGACGGCGGCCACGATCGGGCTGGCGGCGTTCGTCGTATTGCCGGCCCGGTCGGTGACCGAGGCGGTCCAGGTGTAATAGCCCTGGTCGCCGCAGGTGTTGTCACCCGTGGGGAGCGGGGCAAGGAGTTGACGATTGACGCCGGCCGCGGCCGCCGCAATCGGAGCCGCGATGGTGCCCGAGGCGCAGGAAGGCGCCGCGTCGGCAATCAGCGTAGCGAGGTTCAACGTCACCGCGTTGGCATCAAGACCAGCGTTGTTGTCGTTGACCGCGTAATCGATGTTGCCGGCCCCAACCGCCGTCTTGACGGTCGAGTCGGAGACGTACGTCCCGGCGTAAGCAATCGTCGGGTTGGTCTTGTCCACACCGAACAGGTTGAAGCCGCGGATGGTTGCCGACACGTTGCCAATGTTGTCCGTTGCCGTCGCGCAGGCATCATACTTGACCGGCGACGGATCTTCGGCCAACGCCGCAGCGCTGAACGGCGTGGTGCCGCAGACGACGACAGAGCCAACGGTGGTCACGTAATTCGTGATGGTCTGCAACGCAACACCAGTGCCGCCATCAGTCGAAGTGAAGTCGTTCAGAATGCTGTAGGCGCTCCCGATCCAGCAGCCCGGGTTCGGGATGGTTCCAGAGCAGCCGGCGACGTAGCCGATCTCGTTGGCAGCGATGCTCGGGCCCTTGGTATCGATGTAGACGACGTTCCCGTAGGCGAACGACCCGGAGCTGAGCAGGTTGTACCGCTCGGTTCCAGCGACCATGTACGGAGAGCCAACCAACTCGGTGCTCTCGTTGTCGGCCGCCACATACTCGACGTCGGCGGGGACGGCCGGCGTGCTGCCGGGCGTCACGCTAAAGCTGGTGATGGCAACGGCACCCTCGAAGACCGCGCTGGCGCAGGCGAACTGCCCGCCGAGGATGAAGCCGGTCTGCGGCGTGCCGGTCTGATTGGCGCTGGACGAACCGCAGAAGTTCGAGTTGGCCGCAATCGCCGGGGTCCGCGGGAAGAACGAGACGTAGTTCGGTCCGCCGGCCCACACGACGTCGGACTTGTACCAAAAAATCGAAGGGGGACCACTGCTGACGAAGGACGGGGTCGCCGACAGCGGGGTCAGGGACGGGGTCGTCCCGGCCGTGAACGCGTCCATGTTCTTGAAGACGGCCGGGATCGAGTTCGACGAAATCGGGGCCGGGTTGCCGGCCACGAAGATCCGGGCGGTGATCGAGTTCGGGCCGTTGAAGATGACCGGCACGTACGCGCCGTTGGTGAGCTTCACGACCTGCCGGGTGTTCAAGCTCAGCACGATCGTCGACGGGACCGCTTCCGGGGCCGCGGTGGCGGACGAGGACGCGAAGGTCTGCTCGGCGATGACGGTGGTGCCGTTCACCAAGGCCTGGGCCCGGGAGATCGTGTAGGCACCGTTGTCGACGTTCAGGGTAATTTCGATCTGCCCGTTGACGTTGCTGATGTTGACCGGGGTGTTGAGGCCGCCGGTGGTGATCGACTGAATCGAGATCGTCGCGGGCTGCGGTGTGAAGACCGTCACCGACAAGG
>JANPEL010000400.1:0-2748 GCA_031431925.1 Gemmatimonadota bacterium
CACGAACTCGACGTTGACCCGGATTCCTCGCCCGCCGTCCGAGCGTCCGTACTCCGCGCCGGCCCGGACGATGGCGGTGAGTTGGAGGGCGAGCGTGTCCTCGGCGAGCCAGAAATTCAGGAACCCGGGGCCGGCAATCTCGGTCCGAACAATCAACGAGGCCGGCAGAGCGAGTGCGGCCACCACTTCCTCGGCCACTTTGCGCGGGTTGGTTCGGCGGGCTTTGGCCACGAGCAACGCCAAGTTGGTTGCCAGATCGCCATGATCCGGGTCGCGGGGACGTTCGATCACGAACGGCACCTCGGGGGCCCCGAGCAATCCGGCGATTCGATTCAGCTCCTGCCGAAGAACGTCGATCACTCGGCCGCCTTCTCGGCCTGCTTCTTTGGCTTCGGCTTCGATGCTGCCTCCGGGTCGGCCTTCGACGTCGACTCCGGGCTGGGCGTTGGGATCGGCGCGACCGTGGCGGGTTCGCTACCGCCGTCCTTCCTCGGCCCCTTCCCGTCCTTGCCGTAATCAGTGATGTAGAACCCGCTGCCCTTGAAAATCAGCCCCGCCCCGCCGGAAATGATTCGGCTGGCTTTGGCGCCGCAGGTCGGACACTTCGACTTCGCCTTGGCGGAAATCTTCTGGAAGATCTCGAAGGCGTGGCCCTTGGCGCACTGATATTCGTAGGTTGGCATGGTCGCTGGTCGGAGACTGTAAGCAAATACGGCGTAGGAACTTAGCCGTGGGAGGGAGGGGGAACAAGACGCGGTGGCTCTGAATCGAAACTCCCCCGTCGCAACGGCCGTAGCGTGAGGTGAGTCCCTCGCTTCCTCACCACCACTGAGAACCCCAATGAAAATTGCCGTTTGGTTGATCCTCGCGTTGGCGGGCCCGATGGCCGCGCAGTCAGCACCGCCATGCGACTCGCCCGATCATCGCGCCTTCGATTTTTGGGTTGGGGATTGGGACGTGACCGAGAAGGGCAAGCCGGCCGGCACCAACCTCGTGACCCTCGAGGAGGGTAAGTGTGTCGTCCACGAACATTGGACCGGGACGTCCGGCAGCACCGGGCAGAGCTTCAATTTCTTCGATCGACAGATCGGCCAATGGCGGCAGGTCTGGATCGACAACGGCGGCAACCCCCTGGACCTCCGCGGCAGCTATCAGGACGGCCGAATGACACTGGCCGGTGTCACCCCCACGCCCAAGGGGTCGATCCGTCAGCGAATCATCTTCACCAACAACCCCGACGGCACCGTGGGCCAACTGTGGGAGAGCTCCACCGACGAGGGCAAGACCTGGTCGGTGGCGTTTGACGGCCTTTACCGAAGAAAACGTTAGGCCGATGTCGGCGACACCTTGACCGCCGAGGCGAGTCCCGGAATGCCGACGCCGCCAACGGACGTCGGGCTGTCCGCGACGATCCGGCGCAGGTACCCCACTTGGCCCAAGTGGAACGCCAAGTGGGTCGCCAGATGGATCAAGAAATCGCCGGTCGTGACCCGAAACCCGCCCACGGGTTCGGGAAATTCCGCCGCCAGGTCGATCGGGCGGCCGGATGCCAACGCGGTCGCGACCGCGGCGCGGGCGGCCTCGAGCTCGCCGAGGAGCATCTCGCGCGGAAGATGCCGGGCCGCAAACTCGTGGGCCCGATCCCGCAGGTACCCGCTCCCGCCCAGTACCCCGCCGACGAAGTGGCGGAGATTCCCCGCGACATGGAGGGCCAAGGTACCGGCGGAGTTTGTAATCCCGGGCGGGGTGGCCCACACCGCCTGATCGGTTGGGAACGCCGTGATCTCCCGCTTCATCGCCTCGAGGTCCCGGACCAAAATCCGTTCAATCCACTGAGTTACCATCGGGGTCATCCAATCGCGGCAAGGGTACTGCGGTCGACCACATGACCGCCGGAGAACGTCCGGACGACGGCGGCCAGCCCGATCCCACTCAGCCGGGCGTGCTCGTTGCGGACCGCCTGGGTGGTGAGAAATTGATCGCGATCGCCGATCGCCATGAGGATGCTGCCATTGCGGAGGCTGCTTCGGAGCCGCTCCAGATCGAGGTCCGGCGGCGCCGTGCCGCCCCACAGGCCCAGGCGACTGACAACTTGGTGGCCGTAGGCTACCCAACGCGAGGCCGTCGCGGCGCCTTGGGAGAACCCGTGGACCTCGATCCGCGGCTGGGGCGGAAAGGTCCCGATGACTTCATCCGCGACGAGGTCCAGATACCGAACGTAGTCCTCGATCTCGTGGTCCCGGTCCTCCTTGGTCATCCACGAGGCGCCGACGCGACGGGCCTCCTTCTCGTCAAAGTACGACCGCGAGAGGGCCTCGGGGGCAACGATCAAGCGCCCCGGCCGGGCGGCCGGTTCGAACCACTTGAGAAAACCGGCGGCGAGTTGGCTGTAGCCATGGAGGACGAACCAGATCTCCTCGGCCCCGGTGCGCTCACCGAGGGTGTAGTAGCGCGCCGTTCGGGGCACCACGATTCGATGATGCTGATAACTCATCAGCGGCTTCCTTTACGCATGATAGACGCCCCAGACCCGACGGAGCACATCACTGATTTCGCCGAGCGTGGCGCGGGTCCGCACCGCGTCGAGGATCCGGGGCATCAGGGGTTCCGGTGTCGCCGCAGCCGCCTCCAAGCGGCCCAGGGCGCTCAACACCGCCATGGCATCCCGCCGGCTCCGGGCCTCGGCTACCGCGGCCTGTTGCCCCGCTTCGAGGGCGGCAAAATTCGGATTGGCCATGACCGGCATCA
>JANPEL010000401.1:0-2048 GCA_031431925.1 Gemmatimonadota bacterium
GTCTGTGATGGGACCCCCGAAGCCGATGCCCGGTTATCCCGGGTCCTCTGGAACGACCCGGCCCTCGGCGTCGTCCGCCACGCCGATGCCGGTTATCCGCTGGCCAAAGCGGCCGCCCGGACCCATCACCTCAACACCCCGGCCATTGCCCTCGGGAAAGGCTGACGCGATGCGCATGGTTACCCCGGGCCGCCTAACGGTCACGGATTTGCGGCGGATCGATGCCGGGTTTGAGCCGGTGAGTCTCAACCCCGGATGTTGGGCGGCGGTCGCGGCCGGCGCCGCCACCATCGAGGCGATCGTCGCCAAGGGGCTTCCGGCCTACGGGATCAATACCGGCTTCGGAAAGTTGGCCCGAGTCGGGATTCCCGCCGATCGGCTCGAGCGTCTCCAAACGAATCTGGTCCGATCCCACGCCGCCGGGGTGGGGCCACTCCTCGATGACGATACGGTTCGGTTGATCCTGGTCCTCAAGATTGCGTCGCTGGCCCGCGGGCACTCCGGGGTTCGGATCGAGGTGCTCGAGGCCGCTGTGGCCCTTCACAATGCCGGGATCTGGCCCTGTATTCCGGCCCAGGGATCGGTCGGCGCCTCCGGGGACTTGGCGCCCCTGGCCCACCTGGCCCTCGGCCTCATGGGTGAGGGACAGGTCCGGGTGGGCGGGGAGATTCGGGACGCCGGAGCCGCGCTCGCCGAGGCCGGCCTCCGCCCGATCACCTTCGCGGCCAAGGAGGGATTGGCGCTGCTGAACGGCACCCAAGTGTCCACCGCCATTGCGCTCCGGGCCTTGTTCGAGGTCGAACGGGTCTATGCCGCCGCGGTCGTGGCGGGGGCGCTCTCGGTCGACGCCGCCAAAGGATCCGATACCCCGTTTGATGAGCGGATTCACCGGGTTCGCGGCCACCGGGGCCAGATCGACGCGGCTCGGTGCTATCGCGAGCTGCTCGCCGGGAGCGAGATTCGTTCGTCCCATCTGGAGGGAGACGACCGGGTTCAGGACCCATACTCGCTGCGGTGCCAGCCCCAAGTCATGGGGGCCTGCCTCGACCTGATGCGGAACGCGGCCGCCACCCTGGTCATCGAGGCCAACGCCGTCTCCGATAATCCGCTGGTGTTTGCCGAAACCGGCGAAGTGATTTCCGGCGGGAACTTTCACGCCGAGCCGGTGGCATTTGCCGCCGACACGCTGGCGATTGCAGCCGCCGAGATCGGGGCGCTGGCCGAGCGGCGGATCGCCTTGTTGACTGACGCGTCGGTTTCGGGGCTGCCGGCTTTTCTGGTGGCTGAGCCGGGTCTCAATTCGGGGTTCATGATCGCCCATGTCACCGCGGCGGCCCTGGCCAGCGAGAACAAGACCTTGGCCCATCCGGCCAGCGTGGATTCGATGCCGACGTCCGCCAATCAAGAGGACCATGTCAGCATGGCCACCTTTGCCGCGCGAAAACTCGGCGACATCGCCGTCAACGTCCGGCGGATCGTCGCGATTGAGCTGTTGGCCGCGGCGCAGGGCATCGACTTCCACCGGCCGCTCGTCACCAGCCCGGTCCTCGAGCGAGTCCATTCGGCGGTGCGGGCCCGGGTCGGCCACTACGGCGAGGATCGGTACTTTGCCCCCGACATCGGCGCGGCCGAGGGCCTCATTGGCACGGGGCTGTTCGCTGAACTTCTCGGTCCGCTGGCCCTCCTTGATCCGGTCGGCTAAGATCGGAGCCTATGGCCATTCCCGAGTTGCCGAAGCTGCCGTGCTTCCCCTGTCCTCATGATGCCGCGTGCTGTGCATACGGCAGCACCTGTTCCGACGACGAAGCTGCCGCGATTATCGCTGAATTCGGAGATGGGAAGGTCTATCGGACCCGGTGGGGCGAGTGGCGAACCCGGGTCAAGAACGGTCGATGCGTGTTCTTCAACGGCCAGGGCTGTTCGATTCATACCCGGCCGTACTATCCCTCGGTGTGCCGGGGTTTTCCGTGGATCGACGCGGAGACCGGCGGCCCCTATGAATACGATCGGACGATTTGCCCGGAGTTCATCACCCGCCCCGAGTTGGT
>JANPEL010000402.1:0-6975 GCA_031431925.1 Gemmatimonadota bacterium
GTCTGACATTGAGGGGTCACCTTACTTTGGCCAGCGGAAGTGGAGTTCGAACAACGAGAGCACGACGAGGGCCAGTGAGATGGCATGATGAAGAGTGAAGCGGGCGGCGCGGGGTTCCGACTCCCGGGTGGATTGGAGCACCAGACGGCCGGCACCATACCCGGCACCACTCACCAGTGCCAGCGCTCCCGGAAATGGCAACGACCACCACGTCGTCACCGCGAACAGCAGCAGCCCGGCACAGCAGGTCGCTTCGAGCAGCGGCGTCGGGAGCCGCCGCTCCCACACGCCAGCCGCATTCGGCAGTCTGACGCCAATGAACGAGCGGGACGGACGTCCGGAACAGCAGCCGTGCATCAGGCAGCCGAACCGGGCGAAGATCAGCAGCACCAGGGTGGTGAATACCATGGTGTCCCAGAAGACGGCGAAGGGGAGCCGAAGCGCGGCCAGCAACGGGATCGACAGCGGCAGCATCGCCAAGAATCCACCGTACATCGCCGTCCCGCCCTCGGACCGATTCCAGAAGTGGCCCGGGTGGGAACGATACCACCGCCATCGCCGCGCGATGTGGAACAGACGACCACCGATCAAGCCCGCTACCAGCAGGGTCAGGGTGGCGCAGTACGCCCGAAACGGATCGAGCCCGCCGGCGTGGGCGGCCGCATTGCCCGCGAGGATCCCCGTGAGGAGACCGAGATAGAGCATCGCGGGATAGCTCCAGATGACAAAGCCTCGCCATTGAAGCAGAATCGGCCTCATGGGCTCACCAGGTCGAAGACCGCCGTTGGCCGACCGGAGAGGAATGCGAGCAGTAGGCCCGAGATGATCGCGGCGTCCGCCACATTGAACACGGTCCATCCGCCGAGGTCGATGAAATCGACAATCGAGTGCCGTCGGACCACGTCGAGCAGGTTTCCCGCAGCGCCGCCGAACGCGAGGCCGAGACCGACCTGGGCCCCATCAGTCAGAAACCACCCGTCCCGGCGGAGGAGCATCGCGGCGACCAAGGCAACGAGCCAGGTCAGGGCCAAAAAGACTCGGGCCGCGGCGTGGTGGAACATCGGTCGTCGATGGGCCGAAAGCAGAAGGCGGAGGACTCGAGTTCGGGGAACGCCAGGCTCCGAGGCATAGAGCAAAGCCAAGCGCTTGCTCCATTGATCGGCCACCAGGGCCCCACCGGCCGTGAGTAGAGCAATCAAAAGGCTGGCTCCAGTGAGGGGATGGGGGAACAGCCGTCACCACAACATACCGGCCGGGCGGCATGACGGCTATCAGCGCGCTCTACCATGGATCGGAAAACCGGTCCCCAACCCGACACGACGGGTTCCGCCAGGCCGGTCGCCGTCGTACCGCAGACCGGGTAGGTTGGACCGGACATGATCACCTTCACCCCCACCCCGCCCGCGACCGACCTCCCGACCCGGTTTCCGAGCCCGTTCGATCGCTCGGCCGTCCACCCCCTCGCCCGGCGCGCCGCCGAGGATCCGCTCGCGACCCTCAGCTCGCCCGACGGCGAGCAATTTGGACTGGACCGGCCCGGCGCCGGCAAGATGTTCGTCCGGTCGCTGGAGGCTGGGGGACTCACGGTCAGGTGACCCCGCCCCGGGGTCTGGATGGTCGTGGACCATGCGCCGCACGTCGGCGAGCAGTTCCTTCGCGTCGGATACGATGCCATCTTTGATCGGGTAGCGGACGCCGCTGCGTTGCGGCTGCATTGCACCGCCGGGGGATAGGGTAGCAGCACTTCAAATCAAAAGGAGAGCACATGGACAACGTGAGTCTAATGAAGACGCTTTACGATGCATTTGGCCGCGGAGACATCCCGACCGTGCTTGGGACGATGAGCCCCGACATCCGCTGGTATGAGGCGGAGGGTAATCCCTACATGCCCAGCGGCGAGGCCTGGGTAGGACCGGACGCCGTCCTGAACAACCTGTTCATGAAGCTCGGTGCGGAGTGGGATGGGTTTTCCGTCCATCCGAAGTCATTCCACGATGCTGGCGGCAGCGTCATCGTTGAAGCCCGCTATAGCGGGATGTACAAGGCGACCGGGAGGCGGATGGACGCGCAGGTCTGCCACGTGTGGGACGTTAAGGACGGCAAGGTGACCAGGTTTCAGCAGTACCTCGACACAGCGAAATTCCAGGACGTCATGGGAACCAGGTAGGGAGCCGGCTGGGCGCCAGCGGCGTTTGATGTCGCGGGCGGTCGCGCCGCTCCGCCCGGCCCGTCACCCGTCAGGATAAGCCGCGCTGTTGACCGTGGCCTCGAGAGCAATGATCCTCCGTGTGATTTCCTTTCCGTCTCCCGCTCCGGTCTGCCACTCACCTCTTTGCATGGGCCTGGGACGTCGAGGTTGGCATACATACCCCAACGCCCGCGGCCGGTCCTGAAGGGTGGAACTGGGGGCGCTGGGCCGCCGTAGGGCGTGGTGGACACCTTTCCCCACCTCAATTGTCAGAGGCCTCACATGCTCCGAGCAGCACTCGACTGACCCGGAAAGCGATGGCATGATCCCGATCGCTCTCTTTGCCGCGGCGATGGCGGTGCTCGGTCCGATCGCCGACTCCGGGCATTGGTCCGGCGAGGCCCGCCTCGGCCCACAAACCTGGCAAGTCGAGCTGTCGGCCCGAGCCGACTCGGTCTGGCTCTCGGTTCCGTCACTCTGGAGTCCGCGCCAGCCGGCTGCCCATCTGTCGTGGAACGGACGCGTCGCGCGATTCGATTTTCCCCTCGGCCTCGGGACGATCGAGGTCGACCTCGATCCCACCGTGCCGGAGTTGACCGGCACCTTCCACTCGGCCACGGGCGCGGTGGGGTCCCTGCGGTTGGTGCGGGGAAACCCACCGAGCTTCGCGGTCCGCGAGATCGCCGTCGTCCGGGCCGGCATCGTCATTGCTGGCTCCGCAACGGCGCCGACCGCCCCGGGACCGAAGCCGGCCGTGATCATCCTGCACGGCGGAGGCCCCAGCAGTCGCGCCGATTCGCCGCCGTACCGCTTCTGGGGAGAGTACTTCGCGACCAAGGGGTACGTCGCGATTACCTATGACAAACGCGGCAACGGCGGTTCCACCGGCGATTGGCGGACGGTTGGTTTCGGCGAAAGAGCCGACGACGTGCTGGCCCTGGTTCGATGGCTCCGACGACAGCCGGAGGTCGACCCCAATCGGATTGGTCTCTTCGCGGTCAGTCAGGGTACCTGGGTGGCCGGATTGGCGGCTGCCCGCGATCCCCGGATCAAATTCGTGGTGCAGGTGTCCGGGCCCGTGGTCTCTCCTCTCGAGGCCGATACCTACGCCGCATTGAACGGCCTGCGAACCGCCGGCCTCGGGGCCCATGAACTGGCGGAATTCGAGCGGTTGTGGCGGCAGGAGGTGGATGCGATCCGTCATCCGGCCGAGTCACCCGTTTGGAGCCGGTACCGCGCGGCCGATCTCGCCGCCAGAGGCTCGACCTGGTATGCCAAGAGCCGGTACGCGCCGTCGGTTCCCGAAAGCTGGTTCACGAACTGGTACCGACTGGTTGCCGACTTCGATCCGATGTCGACGCTCCGCCAGGTCCGCGCGCCGATGCTGTGGCTCTATGGCGACCACGACACCCAATCGGATGTTCCGGGCAACCTCCGGCGGATCGCGGTTCTTCGGCGAACCAAGGGGACGCGCCTCGAGGTGGCCCGATTTCCTGGAACGGGGCACGGCTTCCTCGCTCCGGTCGACTCGTTTGGCGTCGCGTTGGGGCCGTTGGCGACGCCACCGGGGTTTTTCGAGACGCTCGACGGCTGGCTCGCCCGCCAAATGCTCCCGTAACGGGTGCCGGACCGGGTAGGTTGAAGGGAGTGACGCTCCCGATCATGATCCCCTTCTCCCCCGCCCCGCCCCCCACCGACGTCCCGGCCCGCTTTCCGAGTCCGTTCGATCGCTCCGCCGTTCACCCGCTCGCCCGGCGCGCCGCGGAGGCCATGCTCGCGACACTCCTGTCGGCTGACGCCGAGCCATGGGGACTGGAGCGGCCCGGCGGCGGCAAGATGTTTGGCGTCCTCGTCGTCGACGCACCCGACGGGACCGTCGGCTACTTGCGCGCGTTTTCCGGGATGCTCGGCGGGCGCTGGGACATCGCCGGCTGGGCCCCGCCGGCGTTCGATGCCGCCGCGCGGGACGCCGTCTGGATCGATGGTGACGCGGCCCTGCGAGTGCTGCCGCTTGATGCCACCCGCGTCGCGCTGTCACGCACGCTGCTGCCACTGATCCAGGACGCCTACCACTTCGCCAACGCCCGCGGGGAGTTTCGTTCCCTGCGCGATCTGTTCGCGCCCGGAGAACCGCCGGGCGGCGCCGGCGATTGCACCGCACCGAAGTTGCTCGCGCACGCCTACCGGCTCGGTCTCCGCCCGCTGGCGCTCGCGGAGGTGTGGTGGGGCGCCCCGCCGCGTTCCGGCGACCGCCACTCGGGATCGTACTATCCGGCCTGTCGGGGCAAGTGCGCCCCGATCCTCGCGCATATGCTGCTCGGATTGCCGGCCGATCCGGCCCCGGTGTTTGGCGCGGACGCCATCGCCGCCTCAGAGCCGGCGGTCGTGTACGAGGATGCCGAGATCGTGATCGTCGACAAGCCGTGCGGCCTGCTGTCGGTGCCGGGGCGAAGCCGGCTGCTGCAGGACTCCGTGATGATTCGTCTTCGGGCCCGGTATCCTGACGCGACCGGCCAACTGGTCGTCCATCGCCTCGATCTCGACACCTCGGGCCTGCTGCTCGCCGCCAAAAACCAGACGACGTTTTCGGCCCTCCAGCGCCTCTTTTCCTTGCGGGCGATCACCAAGCGGTATGTCGCGTGGCTCGACGGGGAGGTGGCAGGAGAGCAGGGCGTCATCGACCTGCCGCTCCGCCTCGACGTTGACGACCGGCCGCGCCAGATCTACGACCCGGAGGATGGCAAAGCTGCGGTGACGACCTGGCAGGTCTTGGAGCGGGCTCCGGGACGCACCAAGGTGGCGCTGACACCGCTGACGGGGCGCACCCATCAATTGCGCGTGCACGCATCCCACCCGCTCGGGCTCAATGCCCCGATGGTCGGTGATCGACTCTACGGGCGCGCGGCGCCTCCGCCTGGAGAGCGCCTGATGCTGCATGCCGAGGTGTTGGCCTTCGTCCATCCGGGGTCAGGGGCCGCTTTGCGGGTGGAGCGGCCGGCGCCGTTCTGACGAGGGCTCCGGCCTTGCCGGCTGAGGCTGCTACAGGATCACTGGTCGGTTCGCCAGCTCGTCCGAATTCGAGGGGCCGTCGGACGGGAACTCGCGGACCAGGATAGCACTGATCGCCTCGATCCCGGCGATGGCGGCGGCCTGGTAGTCGCCCGCGACGAAATGCTTCTGCATCAAGGCGCAAACCGCGTCCCACTCGGTCTGATCAACCGAGGCCGCGACCGCGCGGTCAGCGATGATCTCGATCGCATGATCGGCGAGCAGAATGTAGACCAGGACGCCGGTGTTCCGGGTGGTGTCCCAGACCCGTAGGTGCGCGAAGACCTCTTGCGCCCGGTCTCGCGCGGTCCGGCCGCGCAGGACGTCGCCGAACGCGAGTCGTCCCTCGACCGCGAAGCAGACTTCACCGAGGTGACGGCGTTCGCTGGCGGCGATGGCGTGCTGAACCGCGTCGAGCGCGGGGGGCGGGAAGTGGCGTCTCGCCGGCGACGAGTCGACCAGGTGCCGGAACCAGCGCATGGTCACCACCGCCCTGAGGCGCCGCCGCCGGCAAATCCCCCGCCGCCGCCGGAGAATCCGCCGCCGCCCCCGAAGCCACCGCCGCCAAATCCGCCGCCGCCGAAACCGCCCCAACCGCTGCGCTTGGCAAAGGCACCACCGCCGCCGCCCAGCAGGCCGAAGATCAAGCCGAGGAGGCCGACCCCGATCCCAAGCGGGAACCATCCGCTGACGACCCAGCCGATCAGCCCGCTCCCCACGCCGACGAGGCCGGCCCGCGGAACACTCGGCACCCGTCCGAACAGTCCCCGCAGAAACACCGCCACGAACCAGGCCGCCACCAGGGAAGAAGTGAACCGGTTCGTCCCATCGCCGTTCCCGGGTTCATCGGTGAGCGGCGGCGGCAATGGTTCGTCGTTGATCAGCTTGGTCAGTGCGGCCGTCGCGTCGTGAATACCGCCGTAGTAGTCGCCTCCGCGAAACCGCGGGGTCAGGTATTCCCGGATCACTCGGGCCGCGGCGGCGTCGGGAATCGCGCCCTCGAGGCCGCGGCCGACCTCGATCCGAACCCGACGGTCGTCCTTGGCAACGATCAAGATGACGCCGTCATCGGTGCCGGCGCGGCCGAGCTTCCAGGCCTCGGCGACTCGGATCCCGAACGCGGCGATATCCTCGGGCTCGGTGGTCGCCACGATGAGCACGGCCACCTGCGATCCCTTGGATTGCTCCAGGGCCTTGAGTTCGTTTTCCAGGGCCTGGATCTGTTGCGGGTCGAGGGTGCCGGTCAGATCGGTGACGTGGGCCGTCAGCGGCGGGACCGGCTGCTGATCGGACGGGGCCGCGACAGCCGGCCCCC
The DNA here is from genome assembly GCA_031431925.1 of Gemmatimonadota bacterium. Classification (GTDB taxonomy): domain Bacteria; phylum Gemmatimonadota; class Gemmatimonadetes; order Gemmatimonadales; family GWC2-71-9; genus SHZU01. The sequence goes on from JANPEL010000402.1 coordinate 6,552, forward strand.
CGACGCCGCAACTCGCGAGGACAGCCAGCAGGGTCGAGCGAAGAGTCACGCTCGCGGCCTAGCGCTCCGGTTTCGGTGGCGTCGCCGGCTTGCTGAAGTCGACGGTGGGCGCAGTCGAGATCTGTTTCTCGTTCTCGACCGTGAAATTCGCCTTGGTCTTGTAGCCGAAGATCTTGGCGGTCAGGTTGGTGGGGAAGGACCGGATATAGGTGTTGTAGTCCTGCACGACCTGAATCGAGCGATTGCGGGCCACCGTGACCCGGTTCTCGGTTCCCTCCAATTGCGCCTGCAGGTTTTGAAACAAAGCGTCGGCCTTCAGCTGCGGATAGGCCTCGGACACCGCCATCAAGCGGGACAGCGCGCTGGAGAGTTCGCCTTGGGCCGCCTGAAACTGCTTCAGTTTGGCCTCGTCGTTGAGATCTTC
>JANPEL010000403.1:0-17613 GCA_031431925.1 Gemmatimonadota bacterium
GTCTACAACGTGATCGGGATCCCGGTGGCCGCCGGCGTGCTCTATCCGGTATTTGGGGTGCAACTCAGCCCGATTCTGGCCAGTGCGGCCATGGCGATGAGTTCAGTGAGTGTGGTGTCGAATTCCCTTCGCCTTCGCGGGTTCCGGCCGGCTCGCGCGGGCCAGGTCTCTTGAGATGGAGTTGGCAACATGACCAGAGGTGAGGGGCGGAAGGCGGTCGCGGTCGATCCCGATCTCAAACAGCGGAACCTGCTGCGGCTCAAAAAAATCGAGGGCCAGGTTCGTGGCCTGGCCCGGATGGTGGAGGAGGATCGCTATTGCGCCGACATCATGACTCAGATTGCGTCAACCCACGAGGCGCTCCGGTCGGTTGGCCGCCAATTGATGCGACATCACCTGCGGCACTGCGCCACGCATGCGGTGCGGGCCGGTGATGCCAAGGCCGAGGCGATGTACGATGAATTGCTCGACCTGATGTACATCCACTCGCGTTAGGGTTTCTCGGCATTCAATTGGACGCCGGTTTCGGCGGCCAGGAGCTTGAGCAGAGTTCGGCCGCGTTTGTCGCGGGCATTGATCGAGACTCCGTTGTCGTCGGCGCGGAGGCGGAAGAGTTCTTCGCCGTTCTCACCGTTGATTTCGATCACGGCGCGGCCGTCGCTGGCATCGACCTTGACGGTGCCCCGTTGCCGGGCGCCGTGGCCGCTCGAGACGTCGAACTTGGCTTGGCCTTGCACGGTCTTGCCGTCGTCGGAATGCAGGTTGGCGGTGAGGCTCCGAACCTCGGATCGGTTGAGTTTCCGGATGTCACGGTCGCGGATGAAGAGCGGCCGAGTGATGGCGTCGGGCTCGAACTTGACGGTGCCGATCTCGACCAGGTTCTCGTCGGCAATCTCATCGGAATCGACGCACCGGAAGGAGGCGTCCTTCCGTCGGCCCATGGTTTCGGTGGCCAGCCGGCAATCGCCCAAGTCATCAGGGGCGCGGTCGGCCTCGAGGGCCACGGTCATGACGACCGACTTGGAGCTCCATTCGCCTTCATGGGAGATGTCGACGGAACGGACCTTCCCGATTCGGCGGCCATCGAGGCGGAAGTTGAGGAGGTCGGTCGGGAGGTTTTGGAGGGCGGCTTGGACCGGCCCGTCGACCGCGGCGGTCTTGAGTTCGTGGATGCCCTTCTTGGCGAGGGTGATCCCGCCCATTCCAAGGCCGAAAATGCCGAGCGCACCTAGTCCGATCTTGCCCCAGAATCGATCCATGTCATCCCCCGGTTGCCAACGTATGTCCGGAATACGGCCGGGGCTTCGGGAAGGTTTCGATTTGGGACGGCTATTCCTGGTCCTGGGGTCGGAAAGTGAGGTCGAGGGCCAGGAACAGGGTTTTGGCAAAGGGATAGAGCCCGATCGGCGCGGCGATCATCACCCCGACTCCACCATATAACAGCAGGTCCCACGGCGGGTTAGGCCACGTAGCGACGGCCACCGCCAGCACCGCCCCGAGACCGATTAGTTCGGAAAGGGCAATGTTGAGCATATAGGCTCCGACCTGGTACCCGGACTCGTGCCGGGACAGGTGGAGGTGGCAGGTGGGACAGTGCTCCCGAAGTTTGAAGTAGGACTCGAAAATGCCGGGGCCACCGCAGGAGGGGCAGCGCCGGGTCAGGGCCCGGCCAACCAGGCGGAGCAGCCTCACGTCTTGCCGCGGAAACGGTACCCGAGGCCGGCATGGAGGTGGAGGGCCGCGTTTGGAACCGAGGCATGGCCGTCAATGACCGGGACCCGGACGTAGGAGGCTGACGCGCGGGCGTCGAGGCTCAGCATCAGCCCGCCGGTGATTGGGAACTCCCGGGTCACCATGCCGAGCACGGAACCGCCGCTCAACAAGTACCCGTTCAGGCCCCGGTCATGGTCGAGTTTCTTGCTGCGGACGGTGTTGATCGGGTAGGTAATGACCGGGCCGGCCCCGAGGCTGTAGGTCAGGTGGTTGGACCGAAACGCCCGGCTGACCGTGGCGATGTTGAACCCGTTGGTAATCCGGAACTGCTGGACCTCGGCCGGCGGATTGGTGAGGTAGATCTTGTGATGGGTATGATCGAGCCGCCAGCCGCGGTTGCCTTTCCAGACTCCGATCCGCCAGGCATAATACAAGGTTGGCCGGGTGGGCTTAGTGGTCCAGTGGGCTGTGAAGTTGAGGTCGGGTTGGCCGTCTTGGTGGATCGATATCGGGAGCGGCAGACTGGCGGCCGATCCGAAAAAGACCTGGACTTCGACTTGAGCAGACGCCGAGCGAGGGGCCAGTGCCAGCGCGCTGATTACCAAACCGGGAGCGAGGAGTGCGCGTCGCATATCGATCAAACATAATCGTTGCGCTCTGACGGGGTGAACCCTAGGTTGATCCGATGCGATGGATTCTGCTTGGACTGCTGGCGGCCGGGTGCGAGATCCGACGGGCCGAACCGGCCCGGCCTCCGGTTCCGCCTCCGCCCCCACTCTCCGGGTTTCGAGTGCCCCCCGACAGCGAGATCCCCTCCGACCAAGTCGGGTCGGCCATCCGCCGGGGCCGGGCCCTCGTGGCGAACACCCGGGATAGCCTGCCCGGTCACGTAGGTAATCGGTTGCGCTGTACCAGTTGTCACCTCGATCTGGGGACCCGGCCGGACGCAGCCCCGTGGGTCGGGGTCTACAGCCGGTTCCCGCAATACCGGTCCCGCAATGCCCGGATCAACGTGATCCAGGATCGGATCAACGACTGTTTCCAGCGGAGCCTGAACGGCCAACCGTTACCGTTAGGCGGCAAGGATATGGCCGACATCATCTCCTATATGGCGTTCCTGTCGCGCGGGGTTGCCCCCCCGGGCGAGGTGCCGGGCCAGGGCTTCGCGAAAATCGATCCCGTTGCGGCCGACCTGGCTGCGGGGCGATTGGTGTACGCCGCCCAATGCGCCCGGTGTCACGGTGGCCGGGGTGAGGGCCTGCCGAACCCCGATGCTCGGGGCCAGCCGGGGTACTATCCGCCGGTGTTTGGCCCCGAGTCGTATACGATCGGCGCCGGCATGGGCCGGCTCCGGACGGCGGCGTCGTTCATCCGGCACAACATGCCTTTCGACCAACCGGGTACGCTCACGGACCAAGAGGCGTTTGACGTGGCCGCGTACATCAACGCGCAGAGCCGCCCTGACTTCGCCGCCAAAGCGAATGACTGGCCCAAGGGTGATCCGCCGCCCGACGTTGCCTATCCCACCAAGGCTGCTGGGGCGAAAGTCCGGCCGTAAAATGGGGAAGCCAAAGGGGTGAGACGCCCTTCAGGCTTTGCCTTTCCACTTGTCGATTTCACGCCGTTGCTTCTTGGTGGGCCGCCCGGCGCCCTCGAAGAAGATCGGTGCTTGGAGCTTGAGTTTTTCCGAGAGTGCTTGGCGGGCCGCCAAGCTGGCGGGGTCCTCTCGGTAAAGGGTGGCCGCGACGGAGGCGGGTCCCCGCCGATCCGCGAGACCGGTGACGTGCAAGCGGTAGTGGAACGGTCCCTGTCGGAGCGAGATCTCGTCACCCACCTTCACGGACCGGCTTCGTTTGGGCCGGTCGCCGTTTAGATCCACCTTTCCGCCGTCCACGGCCTCCGCCGCCAGGGTTCTGGTCTTGTAGAACCGGGCGGCCCAGAGCCAGCTATCGAGCCGGACCGAGGTTTGGTTTTCGGGCATTCTATTAAGCATAGCTCTGATATTAACTTAGGTGGCCATTCGTCATCTAGAATCTGAGCCAACCCATGGGGCAGGGCCAAGTGCCGGACGCGGAGCCGAAACTCGTCCCAGCCCGGGCCGGGGAGCATCTGGACGTCAAGCTCGGGCTGCCGAGTTTCCCGGTGCTGATGCGAGCGCTGTTCCTCGGCCGCACCGTCCTGGCGGTCACGACCCTGATCCAAGCGGCGCTGGCATTCAACGAACCGCCGGACGAGGGGGCGGATTTCGCTCGGTACGTGGCGTTTATCGCCGTCATCACGGTGGTTTTCGCGTTAGCGGTAACCGCCTACGGCGCCTTCGTGGTCTTTGTTCGGCGGAGCCGCCCGAGCCTCGGCTTTCTCCAAAGCCAAGCGGCGATGGACATGCTGCTGGTGACGGCGCTGGTGCACTTTGCCGGGGCCGAGCAGAGCGGATGGGCGGCACTCTACGTGCTGGTGATGGCGATGTACGGTCTCCTGATGCCGCTTCGGTCGGGGATCGTGATGTCGCTGTTCGGGTCGGTCCTGTTCCTTGCGAATGCCAGCTTTGCGCAGCCGGAGCGGGCGCTCGGCCTCGGATTGTGGGGCCAAGTGGCGGTGTTTACGGTGGTCTTCATCTTCGTCGCATTCTCGGGGCATCGGCTGCGGGCTGCCGCGTTGGAGCAGACCCAACTCGAAAGCGAGCTCGAGCATGTCCGGTTCGAGGCCGATGAGATTCTCCGGAACATTCGGTCCGGAGTCATGACCGTCAACAGTCAGGGCGAATTGGCGTTCATTAATCCGACCGCCGAGACGGTGCTTGGAATTGAGGCGGAGGATTGGTACGGGCGCCGGATCATGCCGGAGCTCGCCGAGCGGGCGCCGGAGCTCCATGCCGCGATCCAATCGGGCCTCGGCGGCGGCCAACGGGTGGCCCGGGCGGAGGGGTCGGTACACCGGCCTGACGGGCGGTCGTTTCCGATTGGGCTCTCGACCACGACGATTCAGCGGGAAACCGAGCAGTTGCCGTCGGTGACGGCGATCTTCAGTGATATTTCCGATGCCCAATATTTGCAGGAACTCCATCTGCGGGCGGAACGGCTGGAAGCGGTGGCGGCGTTGTCGGCATCGCTAGCCCACGAGATCCGGAATCCCTTGGCGTCGATCCGGAGCGCAGTGGAGCAACTGGCTCGCTCGCACCGGGACGATCCGGACGAGCGGTTGCTGGGCGATCTGGTGCTTCGCGAGAGTGACCGGTTGAGCCGGTTGCTGGGCGAGTTCCTCGACTTTTCCCGGGTCCGGGCCAGTCATTTTCGAGCGGTGAACTTGCTGACGGTGTCGAATGACGCGGCGCGGATGGTTCGGGAGCATCCGGATTGTGCCCCGACGATCGACCTGTCGGTGTCGGGTCCGGCCACGCTGGTGCAAGCCGATGAGGATTTGATTCACCGGATCGTGTGGAACTTGATGCTCAATGCGGTGCAGGCCGTGAAGGGTCCTGGCCGGGTGACCGTGACGATTGACATCCCGGACGCGGCCGAGTTGCCCCGCGGGTCGGGCCTCGACCAGGCGGTCCGCCTGCGGGTGGCCGATGACGGACCCGGCATCGATCCCGAGGTGCGGGACCGGCTGTTCCAGCCTTTCGTTTCGGGCCGGACCGGCGGGAGCGGGCTGGGCCTGGCGATCGTGCAACGAGCGGTCGAGGCGCATCGCGGCTTGGTGCTGGTCGAGTCGCTGCCGGGTGAAGGGACTACATTTACCATTCTGCTACACGCGAAGATGACGATGGAGGAGGCGGCATGAGTCAACAACCCTCGATCCTGATCGTGGACGATGAGTCCGGGATCTTGGATACCCTGCGCATTCTGCTCAGGAAGGAGGGATTCGAGGTCACCACGGCCCAAGGCGGCAAGGCGGGACTCGAACAAATCCGGAGCGGCAATCACGACATCGTGCTGACCGATGTGCGGATGCCCCAAGTGAGCGGCCTCGATATCCTGCAGGCGGCCAAGGAGCAGGACATCATGACGCCGGTGCTGTTGATGACGGCGCAGGCCTCGCTCCAGACGGCGGTCGCGGCGGTCAACGCCGGCGCCTTCTACTACATCCAGAAGCCGTTTTCCAACGACGAACTCCTGGCCATTCTCAGGCGGGCCTGCGAATTCCGCCAGATCCGGGTCGAGAACCGGCTGCTGAAGCAGGACATCCGGCGGCGGGGCGACCGGCCCACGGTCTCCCGCCCGATCGGCAAGTCCCGGCGGTTCCTCGATTCGCTCCGGCTCGCCGAGGTCGTGGCCCCGACTGATTCGACGGTACTGATCCAGGGTGAGAGCGGAACCGGCAAGGAAGTGATCTCCCGCTATCTCCACAATCTCTCGACCCGGGCCGACGGGCCGTTCTTGTCGATCAACTGCGGCGCCTTGCCGGAAAACCTCCTCGAAAGCGAGTTGTTCGGGCATGTGAAGGGGTCGTTTACCGGGGCGGTTCGGGACAAACAGGGCCTCTTCGCCGCGGCCCGGGGCGGCACGTTCTTCATGGACGAAGTCGGCGAGATGCCGCCGTCGTTGCAGATCAAGCTGCTTCGGGTGCTGCAGGAGCGCGAGGTCATCCCGGTCGGCGCGACCGAAGCGATTCCGGTGGACGTCCGGATCATCGCGGCGACGAACCGTGATCTCGAAGAGGAGGTCCGGCGGGGCCACTTTCGTTCGGACCTGTTCTATCGGCTGAACGTCATCGCGCTCGAGCTGCCCCCGCTCCGCGACCGGCGGGATGACTTGGTGCTCTTGATCGACAACTTTCTCCAGGAGCTCTCGTCCGAGCGCTCCGATGCGCCGAAAGCGCTGTCGTCGGAGGCGCTCGACGCGGTCATGGTCTACGACTGGCCCGGGAACGTCCGCGAGTTGCAGAACGCCCTCGAGCATGCTGTGGTGTTGAGCCGAGGTGACGTTATCGATCCGATGAGCCTCCCCGAGCGGATTACCCGCCGCCGCAAGGAGCCGTTGGTGGCGGAGCGCTCGTCGCCCAATCCGTCGCTCGACATCGTCGAGCGGGCCTACATCATGTGGGTGCTTCAGTCGGAGGGCGGCAATAAGACCCGCGCCGCTGAAGTGTTGGGGATCGATCCTTCGACACTGTACCGCAAGCTGTCGCGGTACGAGGAGCAGACCACCGGTGTCTGAGAGTCTTGCGCCGGGTGATACTGCGGGGGCCGAGACCCTCGCGATCATGGCGGCGGCACCGAACTACAACACCTGGATGTATCAGGTGATCGCGCCGTACGTCGGCCGCCGGGTGCTCGAAGTGGGCTCCGGCATCGGGAACATGTCGGCCCAAATGCTCGACGCCGGTGCCGAACATCTCGTGCTGACCGACATGGACGAATGGTACCGAACCCAACTCCGTGAACGGTTCGGAAAGAACCCGTTGGTCCGCGTCGAGTCCCTGATGCTACCGGATTCGGAGGCCGGTGAGCGCTTCCGGGCCGACCGGCTCGATACGATCGTGGCGTTGAATGTGGTCGAGCATATCGAAGACGATATCGGGGCGTTGGCCACGATGCGCCGGATGTTGGCGCCGGGGGGACGGATCGTGATTCTCGTACCGGCCATGCCGTCGATCTACGGCGAGATGGACCGCGAACTCGGTCATTTCCGCCGGTATGGGAAGCCCGCCCTTGGCGCGGCGTTCCAGGCCGCCGGTTTCCGAGTTGACCGGATGTTCTGGTGGAACCGGGTTGGCGTGGCCGGGTGGTGGTTCAATGGCCGGGTTCGGAAGATCAGTCGGATCCCGATCGATCAGCTGAAACGTTTCGACGGATTGGTGCCCGTGCTCAAACTCGAACGATTACTCCCCTTGCCGTTTGGCCAGTCGCTGATTGCCGTGGGCAGCCCAATATGACCGAACTTCCGAAACTGAGCGTGATCGTTCCGGTCTACAACGAGAAGAACACCCTTCGCACCATCATCGACCGGCTCCACATGGTGCCGTTGCCGATGGAAATCGTGGCCGTGAACGATCGGTCCACCGATGGGAGCGAAGTGATTCTCGAGGAATTGTTGAAGGCCAAGCTGGTTGACGTGGTCATCCATCAGCCGGTCAACCGGGGCAAGGGTTTTGCCATTCGGACCGGGATCAAACACGCGACCGGCGATGTCATCATCATTCAGGATGCCGACTTGGAATACGACCCGATGGAGTATGGGGTCCTCATCGGTCCGATTCTTGAGGGCAAAGCCGATGCGGTCTTCGGGTCGCGGTTCCTCGGCGGGCCACACCGGGTCCTCTACTTCTGGCACTCGCTCGGCAACCGGCTGCTGACCCTGGTGTCGAACATGTTCACCAACCTGAACCTCACCGACATGGAGACCTGCTACAAGATGGTCCGGGGTCCACTGATGAAGTCGCTGATCCTGACGACCGACCGGTTCGGCTTCGAACCGGAGTTGACCGCCCGGTTGGCGCAAGCCAAGGCCAGGATCTGGGAAGTCCAGATTTCCTACTCGGGCCGGACCTACGAGGAAGGCAAGAAGATCGGCTGGAAGGACGGCGTGGCGGCGTTCGTCCATATCGTGCGGTTCAATCTCTTTCCTCCCAAGAAGCGCCCGGTCGAATGAGTGTCGGGCGGCATGGGGTAGGTGGGTGGACAGCGCGGCTCGTGGTAGCCGCGCTGCTCGTTTTGAGCCTGCTCCCGATTCCCAATTGGTTTCCTTCGGAGCGCTCGGCACCCTGGTTTGGGCCGGTGGTGTCCCAGTGGCTGGTTGGCGCGGCCTGGGTCGTGGCCGGGGCGCTGATCCTCGGGCTGGCCTCCCGCCGTTGGCCGGCGTTGTGGCGGGACGGAAGCCTCACGGAGGGCATCGGGCGGCTCGATCCGGCGGAGCCCCGGGCGTTGGCTGTTGTTGCCGTCGCCGCCACGCTCGCCTACCTCGCGGTGGCGGCGGGCGTGTTTGAGGGCCGTCCGTTGTTGATCGACGAAGTGGTTCAGGTTTTCCAGGCCCGGACCTATGCCGGTGGCCGGCTCTGGCTGCCGGTTGATGCCGATCCCGCCTTTCGAACCACGCTCAACCTGGTGGAGCATCAGGGCCGGTGGTTCGGCCACTTTCCCCCGGGGTGGCCGTTGCTGTTGGTAGCCGGAGAATGGGCCGGGGCCTCGTGGATCGTCGGGCCGGTGGTGGGGGGTCTGACGGTCTGGATGTGGGGCCTGGTGCTCCGGCGGATCGAGTCGTCGGCCTCGGTCCGGGCCGGGGCCCTGCTGTTGTTCGCCTTTGCCCCGTTCACGTTGTTCATGGCGGCCTCCCACATGAATCACGGTCCGGTCCTGTTGTGGCTGATGGCGGCCCTGGCCGGATGGATGGCGTTCGTCGAACGGCCCCGGGCGTTGCTTGGCTTGGCGGTCGGGCTGGCTTTCGGGATGGCGGTAATTACCCGACCCGCCGACGCGGCGGCGTTTGCGCTACCGGCGGTCGTCTGGGCCGTCATCTGGGTCGCGGGCCCCGGCCGGCTGGCCCCGCTGGCGTGGATCGCGCTCGGGGCCATGCCACCCCTCGCCGTGCTGGCCCTGGTAAACGACGCCACCACCGGTTCGGTCGTGACCTCGGGCTATCAGCTCCTCTGGGGCCCCAACGTCGGGCTCGGCTTTCATCCGGCGCCTTACGGTCCGCCCCACACGATCGGGCGGGGTTTCGAGCTCGTCGCGTTGTATCTGCTTCGCCTCAATACTTACTTGTTCGAGGCCCCCATTCCCGGGCTCGTGGCGGCCGGTGCCGCCATCGGACTTTCGAGACCCCTCGGTTCGGGCGATCGGTACTTGCTCGGGGCCGCCGCCGCGCTGCTCTTGCTCTATTTCGCCTATTGGCACGACGGTTTCTTTCTCGGACCACGGTTCCTCTATCCGTTGGTGCCGTTGCTGGCCCTCTGGACCGTCCGGCTCCCGTCGGTGGTGGCGAGCCGGTTCGGCAATGGTTTGGCACTGCGGGCTTCGGCGTACGCGATCACGTTGGCGGTAGCCGGCACGGTGGCGTCCGGGCTTCCGGCGCGGCTCGGGGCAACGTCAGCCTTCCAGCCGGTGATGCGATTCGACGCGGAGCGGGCCGCGGCCGCGGCCGGCATCCAGGACGCGGTGATCTTCGTCCGGGAGAGCTGGGGAAGCCAGTTGCTGGCCCGGATGTGGGCGTTAGGCGTCTCGAAGCCGGATGCCGAGCGATATTATCGGACCATCGACGCCTGCCGCCTCGACATCGCCCTGGACGGACGAGAGCGGGGCCAACCCGCCGGCTCGATTGAGGCGGTCCTCGAGCCGTTGACGGCCGATTCGGCCCGGTTGGTCAAGTCGCCGTTTTCCCCTGATTCATCGGAGCGGATGCTTCCCGGATCCCGGTACGACCCTCGATGCGTGGCCCGGATCAACGAGGACCGCCAGGGCATCACGATCCTGGCCCCCCACCTGCTCGGCCGGCGATCCGATCTCTGGTTCGGGCGGGATCTCCAGGGCCGGAACCGGTCCATTCTCGCGGCCCGGCCGGCCGCCGCCGGGTATCTGATGTACCAACCGCCGAAAGCCTCCGTCCCCATCTTCGTGCCGGTGAGCCGGGATTCGATCCTGGCACTTCCATAAGCCCCGTTCAGCGAGTCAGAATCCGGCGGACTCGGACCGGTCCGAGGATCTTCCAAGGAGGAACTGAATCACGGAAGCTAGCACGAGGACGATCCCGGGCGCGATCATGTTGTACCAAAGGAAGGCAATGTGGAGCGTGCCTTGCTTCTCGAGGTAGAAGAGCCCGATAATCACGGCCTGGGCCACCAGGGCCGCCACGAACACCGCGGTCCCTTGGACTCGCTTGAGGAAGAGGGCCGTGAGGAACACTCCGAGGATCGTGCCATAGAACACCGATCCGATTTCGTTCACCGCCTGGATCAGGTTGTCGTACAGCGAAAACAGGGCGGCGAACGCCAGGGACAGCAGGCCGAACGCCACGGTGGCCCACTTGGTGGCGAGCACCTGACCGTGGTCGGTCCGGGGGGCCTTCCAGAGATCGACGGTGGTCGTCGTCGCGAGCGCGCTCAGTTCGGAACTGGTGCTGCTCATCCCGGCGCTGAAGATCATGGCGATGAGCAGTCCCACGATCCCGACCGGCAGGTGGTCCAGGATGAACGAGATGAAGATGTAGTCTGAGTCCACCGGCTCGGCGTCGGGCAGGGTGGCGGCAATCAGGGCGCGATACTGGTTCCGGAGCTCGCCGTCTCGGCTGAGGGCGGAACGGACCTCGCCCAGGGCTTGTTCGACGACGGCCGGATCGGTACCCCGCTGGGCTTCGAGCAGCGCGGTGGAGCGGGCGGTAATCCGACCGAGGTTCTGGGTGTGCGCCTGCTCGATGGCCTGCGCCTCGGACCCGGCCGCCGGCGTCAGGGCCAGCGCCGCCACGTTGGTCTGATTCCAGTGAACCGGGCTTTGGTGAAACAGGTAGAACACGAAGACCAACACCCCGGTCAGGAGGATCAGGAATTGCATCGGGATCTTGAGGACCCCGTTCCAGAGCATGCCCCGCCGCGCCTCGGCGGCGTTTTCACCGCTCAAATACCGCTGGACTTGGCTTTGGTCGGTGCCGAAATAGGCGAGCTGCAGGAAGAATCCGCCGATCAGTCCGCTCCACAGGGTATAGCGGGTTTCCGGGTTCCAGGACAGGTCGATGGCGTCGAGCTTTCCGAGCGCCCCGGCGAGCCGGAGACTCTCGCCAAAGGACATGACATCGCTCAGGTAGTAGACACTGAGCCCGAAGGCGACAAAGAGGCCGCCGAACATCACCGCCATCTGGTGCTTGTGGGTGACCCCGACGGCCCGGGCCCCGCCCGTCGTCGTGTAGAGGGTGACCAGCACTCCGATAAAGATGCAGGTCCATGAGAGCGGCCAGCCAAGGACCTTGCTCAGGACGATGCTCGGCCCGTAGATGGTGATGCCGGCGCCCATGCCGCGCTGGATCAGAAAGAGAATGGCCGTGAGGGACCGGGTCCGTTGGTCGAACCGCCGGCCAATGAACTCATAGGCGGTGTAGACCTGCCACTTGTAGTAGAGCGGAATGAACACGAAACTGACCACCAGCATGGCCAGCGGCAGTCCGAAATAGAACTGCACGAAGCCGACCCCGTTGAGGTAGCCTTGGCCTGGGGTGCTCAGGAAGGTGATGGCACTGGCTTGGGTGGCCATGACGCTGAGGCAGACGGCCCACCACCGGGTGTCGGCGCGGCCCCGGAGATAGGCCTCGGCGGTGTCGGTATTCCGGGTCTTCCAGACGCCATAGACGACGATGAAGCCGAGGCCGCCGAGAAGGACCAGCCAATCGAGCCAATGCATGGGAGCCAATGATAGCGACATCGGAGTCGATTCGGCGGGGTCGACAGCGGCGGGCCGGGCGAGTAACCTGCAGGATGATCGTGCGCTCTCTTTCGTGGTCCCAGTGGGTGGTGGTGGCGGCATTTGCCCTGGGTGGTCCGGGGTCAGTGGCCGTGGCCGTGGCCCAAACCGGCCGGATTGCCGGAACGGTGACCGATACCCTCAACCGGCGCCGGTTGGCCGGTGCGACCGTCCTGATCGAGGGGCTGAAACGGGTGATTCAGACCGATTCCTCAGGGCGGTTCGGAGCCGACAGTATTCCACCGGGCACCTACCAAGTCACCTTTCGCCATCCGATGCTCGATACCCTGGCCATCCGGGCTACGCCGGTGTCGGTGGTGGTCCCGGCGGGCGGCTTGGGGCGGGCCAGCCTCGGGGTGCCGTCGGGCCGGACCTTCCTACGCCTCTGCGCGGCGGTACCGGGCGCGTTGAGTCAGTCGGCGGTGTTCGGCCTGGTTCGGGACGTGGTCACCAACGCCCCGGTGGTCGGGGCCGCGATTCGGATCAGCTGGGTTGGGATGGTGGTCGATCAGCGGCTCGGGGTCCGGCGGGTGGTCGACGCCCGGGCCGACACGACCGATAAGGAAGGTCGCTACGTCGGGTGCGGGTTACCGACGGATTCCCCGGTGACGGTGACCGCGACGGCCCCGGGGCTGACCGGCCTGAGTGCCGAGGTGACGCTCCGGCCCGAAGAGGCGGTTCCGTTTCACATCAGCTTGGCGCCGACCGGGGCTACCGCGGATGCGTCGCTGAGCGGCCGGGTCCTCGATGGTGAGCGGCGGCCGCTGGCGGGGGCCGATGTCTGGGTGGTGAGCGGGAGCGCGGAGAGCGCGGTGGCCAAGACCGACTCCGCCGGGCGGTTCTCCCTGAGCGGCTTGATGCCAGGCACGGGAACGGTGGCTGCCCGACGGATCGGTTCGGCTCCCGCCAGCCGGGCGGTAACCTTGGCCTCCGGGGGCTCCACCGTGGTCCAACTCACCTTGGTTCAGCAGGCCGTAGTCCTTCAGGAGCTGACGGTTGAGGCCAAACCGGTTTCGCGGGCCGCCCGCTCGGGGTTCACTGAACGGCAACAACGGGGCTTTGGGAAGTTTCTCGATGCCGATGCTTTGAGCCGCCTGGCGGCGGTCGACGCCGGAGGCGTCTTCCGTCAGTTGCCGTTCATTCGGGTCACCGAGCGGTCGGGCGGCTCGGCCCTGATGAATCAGGCCTCGCGCGGTTTTGGCGGGGGCGGACCGTGCGCGATGGTCCTGTTGGTGGACGGAATGGTCACGCCCCCGGACGCGCTTCGCGGCACCCCGAAGGAATACCTCGACGCCGTCGAGGTCTATAACAACGGGTCCGATGTTCCCATGGAGTACGCCAGCCCGGCGACCGCCTGCGGCGCGGTCCTGGTTTGGACCAAGCGTTAGGTGGCGCCGATGATCTCGATCGATAAGGCCGGCCGGTTTCGGGCCCTACACCAAGGGCCTGGAGCCTTCGTGATTCCCAATCCTTGGGACCCCGGTTCGGCGCGGATACTGGAGGGCCTCGGCTTCCAGGCCTTGGCAACCTCGAGCGGTGCCGCCGCCGGGGTGCTCGGCCGCCGGGATGGCCAGATCACCCGCGACGAGGCCCTGGCCCACGCCCGCGCGATCGTGATGGCGACCGACCTCCCGGTGTCGGCCGACTTGGAGAAGGGCTTTGCCGATGACCCCGAGGGTGTCGCGGTGACGATCCGGATGGCGGCCGAGATCGGTCTGGCCGGCGGATCGATCGAAGACTCAACCGGAAACCCGGCCAAGCCGTTGTTCGAGTTGGGCCACGCCGTCGAACGGGTGGCGGCCGCGGTGGAAGCGGCGCGGGACCGGTCATTTGTCCTGACGGCCCGCGCCGAGAACTATGTCGCGGGTCACCCCGACCTCGATGACACCATTGCCCGGCTTCAGGCCTTCGAACGGGCTGGCGCCGATGTGTTGTTTGCGCCGGGCCTCCCCGACTTGGCGTCGGTCCGCGCCGTGTGCGCGGCGGTGTCCAAGCCGGTCAATTTCATGGTCGGCATCAAAGACCGGTCGTTCTCGGTGGCCGAGTTGGCGGCGGCGGGGGTTCGGCGGATCAGCCTCTCGACCTCGCTCTACCGGGCCGCGATGACCGGCTTGATCAACGCCGGTCGCGAAGTCATGGGCCACGGCACGTTCGGGTATCTCGATCAGACCGCCGTCACGGCGGATCTCCACACTCTCATGCATCCGACCTCATGATGAAAAGCGTCGCCACCAAGCGGATGACGGCCTATCGCCTGACCGACCACCCGCCGGCCATCCGCCCCGGGGTAGTTCGGCGGGCGTGGATGGACGAATCGCCGAGCCGGTTCGCCTACCGGTGTTTACCGCTCACCATCGCCAACAGCTTTGGCTGGGAGCTCCTCTGCCCGACCACCTTCGAGGCGACGTGGAACGGAGGGATGGCGCAGACCGACATTGCCGTCACCGTCTTGAGTGGCGACCCCGAGGGTGTGACGAGTCACTTCGGCACCGGGGTGCTGACCTTTCACACCGGGTACCTGTTTCGCACTGAAGCCGGGATCTCGCTGATGGCCATGGGGCCCCCGAATTTGCCCAAGGATTCCATCTCCGCGTTGGCCGGCGTGGTGGAGACATCCTGGGCCCCGTATCCCTTCACCATGAACTGGCGGTTCACCAGGCCGAACACGACGATCCGGTTCGAGGAAGGGGAGCCGTTCTGTTTCATCGTTCCGGTGTCGATCGGTACGCTGGAGGGAACCCGTCCCGAGATGGCCGACCTCGGATCGGATCCGAAAACCAAAGCCAAGTACGAGGAGTGGGTCGCGTCCCGCTCGTCGTTTATCGCGGATTTGAAGGTCGAGGGGAGCGAGGCGAGGGAGGACAAGTGGCAGAAGCGATACTCCCGGGGGCTCGAACCCGACGGGAAACCGACCCCCTATGAGCACAGCTCCGCGGTAACGGTCCGGGAGTTCGTCGATCCCGCCGCCGACCGGGCCCGGGGCCGGTAGCGGCAGCCGGAGGCCCTGTTCAGGGCGGCGGCGGCGTCGGTGTTGGTTTCAAGACATACACCAGGTAGTCGGCCCGCTTTCGCTCCGGTTTGGCCGGTAGGGTGTCAAGCGAGGCCGCCGGGATCATGCTGATGACCGCGCTCCGCATGCCGCCGAGACGATCGCGGGCCCGCTCGACGGTTCCCCGTTTGAAATCGCTGTGAAACGACCCGGTGTAGTGAACGATCAGCCTGCCGGGCGCCCATGCCTTCGCAATCGACTCACCCATGGTCTCGTCCTTGAAGCACTGTGCCTGGTACATCCGGTCGATGGCGCGGGCGGCTGCCTCCGGGCCGGCCGCGGTGTCGCCGTGGGTCGGCATTCCCTTCATGATGATCCGGAAACTCTCGGCATAATCATCGTCGGCGGGGCAACGGGTCTGGGCCGCACCGAGGCGCCGGGTTGACTCGTCGAGGGTGTCCAAAGCGCCAAGGCCTCCCCGGTTCACCAGGGACGCGAGCCGCCGCGGGGCATTGGCGGCGATGACCGGCCACCGCTTGGCCCGGGCCAACTCGACCAGCGGCCGATAGTCCGTTCCGTACCTCGGCCAGGGCCGGGACTTGCTTTGAAACAGCGACTCGGCAATCACCCCGTCCAGGTAGTGGTCGAGCAGTGGCTGCGCGTCACGTTCGAACATCTCGAGCGAGAGCACGACGGCGCTGTCCCGCCGCCGGGCGATGCCCTCGAGCAGGGCTAATTCCATCCGGTGGGTCGCGGGGTCGTCGTGCTCTTCGCCGACAAACACCACGTCAAGGGCCGCCAGTCGTGCGGTCATCACCTCGAAATCGACGAACTTCTTGGCCTTGGTATCGTAGACTCGGTGTGGGACATAGCTCGGTGGCGCCACCTGACCGGCCAGCGGCACCGCCACGGCGAGCGATGCCAGGACGACGAGAATCTTCATGGATTCGCCATGTTGGGAGCCCTCAGGGGGATGGGGACGGGAGCAGGGAATCGAGGGCCAGGGTCAGCCGTTCGAGCGCCCGCCGAATCCGACCGGCCTCGTGCTCGGCCCGGGCCGGGTCCTGGATTCGAAAGGCTTCTGCCAGCCCGGGGAACGGCTGGCCGTCGTAGAGCGAGTAGATGTTCCACCCATAGACGACATGGCGGTACCACCGGGTGGCCGGGTCGCCCTCGTCGTCGGTCAGCTGTTGCTCGAGCCGGGCCAGGCCATCGTTGAGCCGTTGCTTTGCCCCGGGGGCTAGCGGTCCCGCCTTCCGCGCGGAATCGATCCGGGCCTCGAGCCGGGCAGCCGCCTGGCCCACGCGAACCGATTGGGCCGCGAGCGGTCCGAAGTCGACGGTTACGGCACCGGCCCAGGCTCGGGCTCTCGCCACGGCGTGGTCGAGCGTTCTGGCCGAGTGGGAAAACCGGAACGGGAGCACCTCGGCGTCGGCCAACCGGATGGCCGCGGTGCCGAGGACCCGGCTCAGGACGGCGCCCTGGCGGAAACCGGGGTCGGCCATCCGTTCGACATACGTCCGGGAGTCGGAGTTCGAATGATAGGTTCCGAACCCGTAGCCGTTTTCCCCGATGAACTCGAGCGAAAGCGTCGGAACGCCGAGGTGGTCCTGGAACGGGACGAAGTCGGCTCCGCTTCCTAACGCCTTCAGCTCCGGAACCAACCCGGACTCGGATTCGGGCCGCTGACCGGCGGGGAGCCGTCGCCACGCGGCGCTCCGCCACCGATCGAACACCGAGGTGCCGCCGTCATCGACCACCCGGGCCACGTCGGCCACGAAGTCACGGAGCGACGGCACGCCGCCCGGATCGAACCGGCCTACGGTGGACATGTCGGTATTGATGTAGGCGACGAGTTCCCGCTGGAGGCGGGTCCGGAACTCCTCGGCATATTCAGTCGAGCCGATCAACCCGAACTCCTCGGCATCCCAGAAGGCAAAGGCAATGCTCCGCCGGGGACGCCAACCGGTCCGGGTGAGTTGGCCGAGGGCCCGGGCGGTCTCGAGGAGAACGGCCACCCCGGTACCCGGATCCACGGCGCCGAAGGTCCAGGCGTCGTGGTGGGTGCCGAGCAGTACGGTCCGATCGGGCTCCTCACTCCCGCGGATCGTGGCGATCACGTTTCGAATCGGCTTCAACCCGTTGGCCATCGACACCGACACGCGCGCCACGGCCGGTCCCGGGCCGACCCGATAGGGAAACGGCAGCCCGCCTTGAAATCCGGCCGGTCCGTCCGGTCCGCCTAACGCCCTGAGGAAGGGTTCCGCCTCCGCGGCGCTGAGGACCACGACCGGAATGGTGGGCAGGGTGGGGGCGGCGGCCGGGTCGAGGCGGGCCGCGCCGGCCACCGCGGCCACCCCGGGGGTCAGAGGATCGCCGTGCCAGAACCAGCTCAGTTTGGCATTGCCCCGCTGAATCAGATGGCTGCCGCGCCAGGCGCCGTCCGGCCAGGGCAGGCCTCTCACAAATCCATCGTCGGCGGGGTCGCTATAGAGGATCACCGCCGCAGCGCCGGCCGCTTGGGCGGTGT
>JANPEL010000404.1:0-1940 GCA_031431925.1 Gemmatimonadota bacterium
GGATCGCGGCGCGGCGGGTGGAACGGATGTGGGAGCACAGTGCGTCGCGGCCGGTCGCGGTCGGCGCCGCACCCGCCACCGGCAAGCCGTCCGGTGCCGCCGATGACGGCGCCATCGTGGTCCGGACCGTGGCCGAGGCGATGCGCTACGATGTGGAGACGTTCACCGTCACCGCCGGGAAACCCGTCAAAGTCCGCTTTGTGAACGACGACTTCACGCCCCACAACCTGGTCATCGGGACCCCGGGCTCAGCCGACGTGATCGGCGCGGCGGCGGACCGGCTCGGCGCGGACGGCTTTGCCCGGCGGTTCATCCCCAAGACCGACAAGATCGTGGCAGCCACGGATCTGCTGAACCACGAGAAGTCGGAGGTCCTCGAGTTCCGCGCGCCCAGCGCGCCCGGGGAATACGATATCCTCTGCACCTTTCCCGGCCATCGACAGACCATGCGCGGCGTGATGCGCGTGGTGAAATAGAGCGAGCATGATCGTTCCCCGTACTTCGCGAGCCGCGATCCTCCGGAAGCTCCACACCAAGCTGGCGGCTCGCGATCCGATCTTCATCGCCAGCGCCGGCAGCGGCCTCGTGGCCAAACTGCTGGAGCGGGCCGGGGTCGACTGCATCAATACCTTCTCCGGCGCCCGGCTCCGGGCCAACGGGATGGGCACCATGTCGATGATGTGGCCGATCCTCGACTCGAATGCCCAAACCCTGGCCTACACCGAGCAGGATATTCTGCCAGCGTTGAAAGGAGATGCGTTCGTCTGCGCCTGTCTCAACGCCAACGATCCGCTCAAGGACATGCGGACCGTGCTGGAACGGCTCAAGTCGATGGGCGTCCTCTCGGTGGCCAACATCGGGCCGTCGATCGGCTACGTCGACAAGGACAGCAATCTCTACCGGGTCCTGGTCAAGAGTGGCATCACCTTCGACCACGAAATCGAGATGCTGGCGCTGGCCAAGGAAATGGACATGGTGACCGTGGCGCTGGCGTTCGACTTGGAGGACAGCCTCCGGGTGGTGGAACAGGCTCGACCGGACATCTTCTGCTTTCATGCGGGAACGACCCGGGGCGGCCTGGTGGGCTACGACTCCGGCGAAACGATCGAGGAGACCGCTCGACGCACCGAGGCGGTGTATGCCGAGGTCCGCGCCATCCACCCCGAGGTGATCCTGATTGCCCACGGCGCGGCGATGGAGACACCGGCCGACGCGCAATACCTCCTCGACCATACCACCGGGCACGGGTTCTGGACCGGTTCATCCACCGAGCGGTTGCCGATCGAGCGCGCGGTGCTCGAAGCCGCCCAGGAGTTCGCCCGCCTCACGTTCACCAACCGGGAAAACCGGTCGTGAGCCGTACCGTCGTGGTCCTCGCGACCCTCGACACCAAGGCCGAGGAGGCCGAGTTTCTCCGCCGCCAAATCGTCGCCCTCGGCGGAACGGCCACCATCATCGATCTCGGTGTGGTGGGAACCCCGGGCATCGGGGCGGACGTGGGGCGCGAGGAGGTCGCCGAAGCCGGCGGCGGGAAACTGGCCGAGCTCCTGAAGGCGCCGACCCGGGAGGCGGCCGGTCCGGTCATGGTCGCCGGCGCCACCAAGATCCTCCTCGACCTGATCGGATCGGGGCGAGCCCACGCGGTCATCGGCGTGGGTGGGACCCAGGGCACCTCGTCCTGCACCCAGGTGATGCAGGCGTTGCCCTACGGTTTCCCCAAGCTGATGGTCTCGACCGTCGCGTCGGGAGACACCTCCCGGTTCGTCGGCGTCAAGGACATCACCATGATGTTCTCGGTGAGCGACCTCGTTGGCCTGAACCCGTTCACCGCCCGGATCCTCGCCAATGCGGCCGCCGCGGCATACGGGATGTCGCTGGTGGAGAGGACCGGGGAGCCGATCCGGGGCGACAAACCCCTGATCGCGATGACCAACCTGGGG
>JANPEL010000405.1:0-5869 GCA_031431925.1 Gemmatimonadota bacterium
TGGCCGCCATGGCCCGGGGCCCGAGCGTGATCGAGGGGGCGCTGGCCTCCTTGGATGCCCGCTCGACCGCCCGAGTCCTCCGCCAACTGGGGGCCGGCGTCGGCTCGATGGTGGCCGGCCGCCCGCTCACGGTCGTCGGTCGCGGTCGTCTCCGAACTGCCGCCGGCCCGCTCCACTGTGGCAACTCCGGGACTACCGCGCGGCTCTTACTTGGACTGCTCTCGGCTCACCGGTTTTCGACCGCGCTGACCGGCGATCGCTCGCTGCGGCGCCGGCCCATGCGGCGGGTTACCGAGCCGCTGTCGCTGATGGGGGCCCGGTTTACGCCGCCTAACGCTGACCGGCTGCCCCTCGAGGTTCGCGGCGGTACCCTCGGCCCCCTCGACTGGGAGTTGCCGGTGTCGAGCGCCCAGCTGAAGAGCGCCTTGCTCTTCGCCGGCGTCGCCGGCAACGTCCGGGTGGCGGTCCGAGAACCGGCCGGGCTCTCCCGGGACCATACCGAACGAATGCTCGAGGGCCTCGGCTTTCCGATCGGAACCGAAGGAGGCTGGATCGTGCTGCGCGGCGGTGGTCCGGTGCCTCCCTTCGAAATGACGGTCCCCGGCGACCCGAGTTCGGCGGCCTTCCTGATCGGCGCCGGCCTGATTGGCCAGCGGGCGGTGACGGTGGCTCGCGTCGGCCTCAACCCGACCCGGCTGGGGTACCTCGAGGTGCTCCGTCGGATGGGCGCCCGGGTCACCGTGTCGGTCGAAGGTCAAACCCTCGGCGAGCCGTTCGGCACCATTCACGCCGAGCCCGGAGAGCTCCGGGGAACGGTAGTCGGGGCCGAGGAGATTCCCCGGTTGATCGATGAAGTGCCGTTGCTGGCGGCCTTGGCCGCCCGGGCGGACGGGGAGACCCGGTTCGACCAAGTCGGCGAACTCCGGGTCAAGGAGAGTGACCGTTTGGCGCAGATTGCCGGCAATCTCACGACCCTCGGGTACCGTGCCACCGGGGTAGGGAACACCCTGACCGTTCACGGCAGCGACCACCCACCCCGCGGGCGGGTCACCACCGACGGCGACCACCGGATCGCGATGGCCTTTGCCGTGCTCGGCACCGTGCCGGGTGCCCGGGTCGTCCTCGACGACCGCGACTGCGTCGCGGTGAGCTTCCCCGGCTTTTTCACCACGTTGGACCGGGCCAGAGGACGCCGATGAGCCGCGTCATTGCGATCGACGGGCCGGCCGCCTCCGGAAAGTCCTCGACGGCGGCCGCGGTGGCCAAGGCCCTGGGCGCGCTCCACCTCGACTCCGGCGCCCTCTATCGGGGGCTGACTCGGGTGGCGCTCGATGAGGGCACGACTGATCCGGACGGCGTGCTCGAAGCGGCCGACCGGCGCCAGTTGGTGCTCCGCCTCGACGGCGCCGAAATCGCCCCGTACCTCGACGGGGCGCCTGCGGAGCCGCTGATTCGCTCGCCTGAGGTAACGGCCGGAGTGTCCGAGATCGCGGCCATTGGCCCCTGCCGCGACTGGGTCAACGTCAGGCTTCGGGCCGCCGGGGGCGGGGACCGAGTCTTGGTCCTCGATGGCCGGGACATCGGCACCGCGGTCTTTCCCGACGCCCGGCTCAAGGTGTTCCTGACCGCCTCTCCCGAATCTCGGGCCCGGCGCCGTCTGGCCCAACGGGGTGAACTGTACGACGCCCAGAGCCTGGCTCGCGAAACGGCCTCTTTGGCTGCCCGGGACGCCACCGATTCGACCCGCCCGATCGCTCCGCTCCGCCAGGCCGACGATGCCGTCGAAGTCGACACCACCCACCTGACCTTTCGTGCCCAGGTCGACCTGATCGTCGGCCTTGCCGCTAAGGTCTTGTCCTAGATCGACTTCCGCTCTATAATACCCGGCTCTTCCCGACGCGCTCCGAGTGGCGTTCGGGGCAACCACCACCCTTCTCCGGGCCCAGGCGTTTGTCTGGCGGGCCCCGCGAGTCTCCTCCTATGTCCAAGCGCACCAAAGGCGCGTCGCAGTTTGCCACCGCCACCGGCCTTCGGGTCCGGACCGACCTCTACGACGACACCTACTCCGACTCCGACTACGAAACCATGCTCTCGATGTACGAGGGCACGATGGCGCAGATCGTCGAGGGCGAGATCGTCAAGTCGAAGGTCCTCCGGATCACCGACAACGCGGTCATCCTCGACGTCGGCTTCAAGTCCGAGGGGTCGGTACCCCTCGATGAATTCAAAGAACCGCCGCAAGTCGGCGAAGAGGTCGAGGTCTTCCTCGAGCACCTCGAGGACCAAGAAGGCGCCGTCGTGCTGTCGAAGAAGAAGGCCGACTTCATGCGGGTCTGGGAAAAGATCCGAGTGGCCCACGAGAGCGACCAGCCGGTGCAGGGAACCTTGATGAAGAAGATCAAGGGCGGCGTGGTGGTCAACGTGATGGGGGTCGACGCCTTCTTGCCGGGATCGCAGATTGCCCTTCGCCGGGTGCCGAACATCGACGAGCTCCTCGGCCAGGACTTCGAGTTCAAGATCATCAAGCTCAACAAGCGGCGGCGGAACATCGTCGTGTCGCGCCGGGTCATCCTCGAGAACGAGCGGGCCAGCAAGCGCGAGCACCTGATGAAGGAGCTCCAGCCCCAGCAGATCCGGAAAGGCATCGTCAAGAACATCACCGACTTCGGCGCGTTCATCGATCTCGGCGGTGTCGACGGCCTCCTCCACATCACGGATATGTCGTACGGCCGGGTATCGCATCCCACCGAGTTGGTTCACATCGGCGCCGAAATCGACGTCAAGATTCTCGATATCGATTGGCAGCGCGAACGGATTTCGCTCGGGATGAAGCAGCTCCAGCCGTATCCGTGGAAGGATATCGCCGAGAAGTATCCGGTCGGCACCCGGGTCCAGGGCAAGGTCGTGTCGATCACCAACTACGGGGCGTTCATCGAACTCGAGGCGGGCATCGAGGGCTTGGTCCACATCTCGGAAATGAGTTGGACCAGGAACGTCCGCCACCCGTCGAAGATCGTGTCAATCGGCGAGACCATCGAGGCCGTGGTGCTCAAGGTCGATGAGACCGAAGAGAAGATCTCGCTCGGCATGAAGCAGACCGAGCAGGATCCGTGGATGATTCTGCCGCAGCGGTATCCGGTCGGCACCCGGCTCGCCGGCAAGGTTCGCAACTTGACGAGCTTCGGCGCCTTCGTCGAAATCGAAGTCGGGATCGACGGCCTGATCCACATCTCCGATATGTCCTGGACCAAACGGGTCCAGCACCCGTCGGAAGTGGTCAAGAAGGGCGATGCCGTCGACGTCGTGGTGCTCAACATCGATGCTGAGAACAAGCGGATCTCGCTTGGCCTCAAGCAGGCCGAGGAAGATCCGTGGCTCAAGATCGGGGAGAACCTGCCGGTCGGCACCATGATTCGGGGCCGGATCGTCCGGATGATGGACAAGGGCGTGGTCGTCGATTTGGGGAATGACCTCGAGGGCTTTGCCCCGATGTCGCAGCTCCTGTTCCCGAACGTGGAAAACCCGGCCGACGTGGTCAAGGAAAACCAAGTGGCCGACGTCGAAGTCCTCGAAGTCGACCCGATCCATCACCGGATCGTGGTGGCCGTCAAGGAATACACCGACGACGAGACCGGGGCACCGCCGAAGCAGGCGCCGTTGCCGCCGATCACCGATTCGGAGATGTAGGGCTCGGCACTCGGCACTTGGCACTCGGCACTCGGCGGGCGGCGTGCAGGTGGGCGCCGCCCGTTGGGCGTTCGGGGCCTTTCCTTTCCACGATGCGTTGGGGCGCCTTACTTTCTTGCTATGACTAAGTCTCGGCAGTTGCTCGAGGATCTGCACCGCCGCCAGTCGGCCGCGGAAATGGGCGGCGGAGCTGCCCGGATTGCCCAGCAGCACAAGAAGGGCAAGCTCACCGCGCGGGAGCGGCTCGATCTTTTGCTCGACGAGGGGAGTTTCGTCGAGCTCGACCGCTTCGTCACCCACCGGGCCACCGACTTCGGCGTGGCCGATCAGGTGGTCCCCGGCGACGGGGTGGTCACCGGGCACGGCCGGATCGACGGCCGGCTCGTCTATGTGTTTTCCCAAGACTTCACGGTGTTCGGCGGCTCGCTGTCCGAGACCCACGCCGAGAAGATCTGCAAAGTCATGGATCTCGCGGTTCGAAACGGCGCGCCGGTCATCGGCCTCAATGACTCGGGGGGCGCCCGGATTCAGGAGGGCGTCGCGTCGTTGGGTGGGTACGCCGACATCTTCCTGCGGAACACCATGGCGTCGGGCGTGGTGCCGCAGATTTCCGCCATTCTCGGGCCCTGCGCCGGGGGCGCGGTCTACAGCCCGGCCATCACGGATTTCATCTTCATGGTTCGGGGCGTGAGTTACATGTTCGTCACCGGCCCGAACGTGGTAAAGACGGTTACCCACGAGGAAGTGACGTTCGAAGACTTGGGCGGCGCCGACATCCACGGTGAAGTGTCGGGCATTGCCCACCGGGTGGCGTCGTCGGAGCCGGAGTGCTTGGCCTCGATTCGCGAGCTGGTCGGTTTCCTGCCGTCCAACAACCTCGACGACCCGCCCAACCGGCCCACCGACGATCCGGACGACCGGCGGGAGCAATCGTTGCTCGACGTCATTCCGGAATCGCCGGCCAGTCCCTACGACATGCACGAGGTCATCCGGGCCATCGTCGACCACGGGCAGTTCTTTGAGATCGCCGAGGGATTCGCCGGCAATATCCTGGTGGGCTTTGCCCGGCTGGGTGGCCGGTCGGTTGGGATCATCGCCAACCAGCCGGCGGTGCTGGCCGGCGTGCTCGATATCAACAGCTCGACCAAAGCGGCGCGGTTCGTCCGCTTCTGTGATGCCTTCAATATCCCGATCATCACCTTGGTCGATGTGCCCGGGTTTCTGCCGGGCGTGGCGCAGGAACACGGCGGGATCATCCGGCACGGAGCCAAACTGCTCTACGCTTACTGTGAGGCCACGGTCCCGAAGCTGACCGTCATTACCCGGAAGGCGTATGGTGGCGCCTACGACGTGATGAACTCGAAGCACATCCGGGCCGATCTGAACCTGGCGTGGCCCACCGCGGAAATTGCCGTCATGGGCCCGAAGGGGGCGGTCGAAATTCTGTTCAAGGATGAGATCGCCAAGGCCGCCGATCCGGCCGCCGAAACCCAGAAGAAGATCGCCGAGTACACCGCAACGTTTGCTAATCCATACAAAGCCGCGGCCCGGGGGTTCGTCGACGACGTCATCGACCCCCGCGATACCAGGCCCCGGTTGATCGATGCGCTGCGGGTCCTCGCGACCAAACGCGACCGCAATCCCCCGAAAAAGCACGGCAACATTCCCCTGTGACCGGCCAACCGATGCAGATCACCCGGGTGTTGGTTGCCAACCGGGGCGAGATCGCGCTCCGGATCATTCGCGCCTGTCACGAAGAAGGTCTCGAGGCCGTGGCCGTGTACTCCGATGCCGACCGGTCCACGCCGTACGTCCGAGCCGCCGACGCCGCCGTCCCGATTGGACCGGCGCCCGCGGCGCAGAGCTACCTGCTGATCGATCGGATCATTGAGGCGGCCAAGGCCTCCGGGGCCCAAGCGATTCACCCGGGGTTTGGCTTCTTGTCGGAGCGGGCGGCCTTTGCCCAGGCGGTGGCGGATGCCGGCCTGGTGTTCATTGGTCCGCCGGCCAGCGCCATCCGGGCCATGGGCGACAAGACCGAAGCCCGCCGCCGGATGGAGGCCGCCGGGGTCCCGGTCGTGCCCGGCGCCATGGCGGCTCTCGAAGACCCGGTCGTCGCCGCGGAGCTCGCCAAGGTGTTAGGCTACCCGGTCTTGGTCAAAGCGGCCGCGGGCGGCGGCGG
>JANPEL010000406.1:0-8589 GCA_031431925.1 Gemmatimonadota bacterium
ATGCCGGTCCTCTTCCCCGGCGACGTCCAGGAAGTCATCGACCTGGGCAGCGCCGGGTTTGCCCTGTCCCGCTATTCCGGGCTCTGGGTCGGCTTCAAGATGACCACCAACGTGGCCGACGAGTTCGGCACCGCCCGGATCAGGCCCGGTGGACATCAATGGAAGCGGCCGGAGTTCGAGTTCAACGGCAAGCCGTGGCAGCCGACCCAGTCGCACACCCTGTTTGCCCCGTACAACCTCCAGCTCGAACAAGAACTGATGGAGGGCCGGCTCCAGGCGGCCCGCCGGTTCGGCGCCGCCAACGAGTTGAACCGGGTGACGGTGAATCCGCCTAACGCCTGGCTCGGCATCGCCGCCGCCGGCAAGACCTATCTCGATGTCCGGGAAGCCCTGGCCCGGCTCGGCTTTTCCGACGACGACCTGACCCGGTACGGGGTCCGGCTCTTCAAGATCGGGATGCTCTACCCGATGGAGCCCGCCTCGGCACAGGCCTTTGCCGCGGGGCTCGAGGAAGTCCTGGTGATCGAGGAGAAGCGCTCGTTCGTTGAGTTGATGCTCCGGGACGTCCTCTATCATCAGGCCAACCACCCCCGGATCGTCGGCAAGGTCGACGTGGCGGGCCGGCTCCTGGTGCCGAGTCACGGCGAACTGGACGCCGACCTGATCGCGCCGATCCTGGCCGCTCGGCTGGCCCGGAAACTCCCCGCCGAGGTGATGGCCGGCCGGCTCGAGCGGCTCCGGCCGGCGACCGACGCGTCGGTCCAGCCGATGGGGCTCGGCGCCCAGCGGTTGTCTTACTTCTGTTCCGGCTGTCCCCACAACCGGTCGACCGTGGTGCCCGAGGGGTCAATCGCCGCCGCCGGGATCGGCTGCCACGGCATGGCGGTGACCATGGAGCGGATCGGGGCCGGGTTTACCCAGATGGGCGCCGAGGGGGCCCAGTGGGTCGGGGCGTCGTACTTCAGCAACACGCCGCACATTTTTCAGAACATTGGGGACGGGACCTTGTTCCACTCCGGTTCCCTGGCCATTCGCCAGGCGGTGGCGGCCGGGACCTCAATTACCTACAAGATCCTCTATAACGGCGCCGTCGCGATGACCGGCGGCCAGATGGCCGACGGCGCGATCGCGATTCCCGACCTGACGCGCGAGCTCCAGGCCGAGGGCGTGGGGCGGACGATTGTGTTGACGGACGAAGTCGAGCGGTACCGGGGCATTACCCTGGCGACTGGAGTGGACCTCTGGCCCCGGGAGCGGCTCGACGATGCCCAGAAGCTCCTCCGGGAGATCAAGGGCGTGACCGCGCTGATTTACGATCAGCATTGCGCCGCCGATCTCCGTCGGAAACGGAAACGGGGCTTGGCGCCCGAGCGGCCGATGCGGGTGCTGATCAACGAGCGGATCTGCGAGGGCTGTGGCGACTGCGGGGCCAAGTCGAACTGCTTGAGCGTGGCGCCGGTCGAGACTGAGTTTGGCCGGAAGACCCAGATCCATCAATCGTCGTGCAACACCGACTACTCGTGCCTGGACGGCGACTGTCCGGCGTTCGTCACGGTGGTGCCGGCGGCGGGGCCGAAGCCGAAGCGGGCCGGGCATCAATTCGAGCCGTTGGGCCCGACGTTCCCCGCGGTTCGTTCGGAGCCGCACCGCGCGGTGACCAATCTGTATTTCATGGGCATCGGCGGCACGGGGGTTGTCACCGTTAATCAGGTGCTGGGGACGGCGGCGTTGCTGGAGCACAAAGGGGTCCGGTGTCTCGATCAGACGGGCTTGAGCCAAAAGGGCGGTGCGGTGGTCTCGCACCTCAAGATCTTCGACGGCGAGGCGTTAGGGTCGAACAAGGTCGGGATCGGCGAGGCGGATGGGTACATCGGGTTCGACGTCCTGACCGCGAGCGATCTCAAGCATCTGATCCGGGCCCGGCCCGACCGGACCGTGGCGATCGTGTCGTCGAGCCATGTGGCGACTGGGCTGATGGTCCGGAATCCGTTGGTCGAGTTCCCGGCCGATTCGGTGCTGCATGCCCGGATCGACGCGGTGACTCGGGCCGGGGAGAACGTGTACTTCGATGCGGAGCGGCTGGCCGAGTTTCTGTTTGGGTCGCACATGATGGCCAACTTCATCGTGGTGGGGGCGGCGTATCAGGCGGGGTTGATTCCGCTCGCGGCGGAGAACATCGAGAAGGCGCTCGAACTGAACGGCACCGCGGCGGAGGCCAACATCCAGGCGTTTCGGGTGGGGCGGCAGGTCGTGGTCGATCCCGCCTGGGCCGACCGGCTGGTGACGTCGCGGGCCGCGGCGGCCGAGCCTGCCGCACCGGCACTCACGCTGAGTGTCCGGGCCATGGTCGATGCCACCGGCGCCACGGGCGAGACGAGGCGGTTGCTGGAGATCCGGGTGCCAGATTTGGTGGCGTACCAGAACGAGGCTTACGCCAAGCAGTACGCCGATTTCGTGGCGATGGCGTGGAAGAAGGAGCGGACGGTTGGGGCCGACACGGCGTTGTCGGCGGCGGTGGCGCGGTATCTGTACAAGCTCATGGCGTACAAGGATGAGTATGAGGTGGCGCGGTTGGCGCTGGACCCGAAGCTCGACGAGGCGTTGGTCGAGAGCTTTGGGGCTGGGGCGAAGATGAGCTATCGACTCCATCCGCCGGTGTTGCGGGCAATGGGGATGAAGAAGAAGATCAAGTTGGGGCGGTGGTTCCGGGGTGTGTTCCGGTTGCTCTATGCGGCACGTGGGCTTCGGGGGACAGCCCTTGATGTGTTTGGCCGGGACAGCATCCGGAAACTAGAGCGGGAACTGATTGCCGAGTATCGCGGGCTGATCGAGACGGCGGTGACGGGGCTGTCAGCTTCGAGTTACGAGCAGGCGGTCAGGTTGGCTCGAACACCGGACATGATTCGGGGATATGAGGACGTGAAGCGGAAGAACGTTGAGCGCTTTCGGCAGGCGGCGCAGCGGATTCTCGAGCCGGCAGAGGTGGACACGAGCCCCGGGCGAGCATCGGTGATCGTGCTCGGCGCGTGACCAAGGACCCCGTATCTACAACGCCGGACTGCCTACTAGCACCTGAGGTCGGTGTGCCCCCAACCTGCAGGTCCGGCCCGGACAATCAGCCCTCCGGCGTCGGTGACGGAACTGCCGGAGGGCCTGGCGTCACACCGGAAAGGCGTGTGAACAGGTCGTCGAAGTACTGCACAACCGCTTTTCGTCTCCGGGCCCGCCGAGCTGCATAGAACGCGAACACGGGCCGCGAGAGTGTAGAGTCGTGCAGGTGACGCCGGAACACCGCCGCAAGGGCGCGTTTGCCGTCATACTCCTCCCGACGGCGGTTGTCGGCAACGATGGAGTCAACTAGCTTCGTCGCGTCTCCTGTAGCCGCTCCGATTGCAGCATTCGAGTACTTCTGATCGAGCAGTGCCCTGAATCCTCCGACCTTCGTGGCGATCTCGGCCACCTGCGAGGGAGGATGGAAGAACAACGGCCCGAGCGCCGCCGCAGTACGCCGCCCAACTTCAGAGTCTCTCGCCTCGGCAAGGATCTCGTCGAGTGCAGCAGCGACATGTTCAACTGTCTTGAACGGAGTCCGGTCTCGTACGCTCTCTATGGCCTCGTAGATAACGTCCGGATCAAGAAGGAAATTCTCGATCATACTCACGGAGAGCAATTCGACACCCTCCTCGACAAGTGGCTCACAGTCCTTATCGAGCAAGGCGACGACGCGAAGGGCTGGGGCAACCTCTGCGAGCGCGGGTTCAAGGGCCCGCCGCAGAGCAATGCACTCCCGTTTTCCACCTCCCGCAACCATTGTCGCACGGTCAAACCCAGGATGAAGCGCCCGGTATAGCTGTCGATCAGGTACCGCGCGTCCGTGCTCATTGCCTGTGCTCTCTACCACGATGACGGGTAGCATTGAGGTCAGGTTGTGCAGCGACCCAAACAGAGAGCGGAGCGCAGAGAGCCGTTCCTCGTCATTCGCAACCCGAACGAGTTGGTTCGCATCGTCGGTCACCAACTCGGTGGGGCGGAGGAGGAACAGCTCTTCAAAGCTTGCGGCTTCAGCGACTGTCGGACTATGGGTCGCGACGATGACCTGCACGGGCATCTTGCTCGTTATCACCCGCAAATAGTCCAACACCTTGAGCTGAAGGTTGGGATGCAAATGGAGCTCTGGCTCGTCGATCAGTACACAGATTTCGGGCCTGGCGACGGGTGCAGCCACGAGATCGATGTCCTTCACCAGAGCCTTAATCTCGCGTTCGATCAAGGGGTAGAACATTTGGACGATCGACTTTTCTCCAGAGCTGAGGTCATCGAGATCCACCAACAAGTCAAGGTGATGGACACGGAACAAGACCCGGACCTGATCGCGACTACTTGCGTCGATCCGCTCAAACGCCATGTGGGGGAGCAGGTTGGCGGTGAGCTCACGAAGGGGCTTCCACGGATCAACGATTGAGCCCTCCTTGATCCCACCCTCGCGATCAACCCTGTTTCCGATGGCCTGAAGCCGGTCCACTTCGATTTGGCACAGCGTATGTTTCAGATAGTTTGCAGACTCGTCGTAGCCCCAAGGATCGCGGTTCCCATCCGATATGGCAACACCCTCCATTCCGGGGACGTTCTGGCTGGCCAGGAGGGTCTCGTACGATAGGGTTTGCGTCATTAGGTGACGCTGCTGAACTCGTTGCCTACGCATTGCCCGATGCGGGCCAACGTAGACCACGTTCTGATACCCGGCAGTGCTGCGGATCATGTTCAGGAGCGTCGACTTGCCACTGCCGTTCGGACCAACAACTATCATAAGGCGGGGTACGGCGTCACACTTCGCGAGGCGAAGGCTGCGCTGGTTACGAATCTCGAACGTCGGAATGCGCATTGGGGGTCCCAGGGTGCAGGCGGCCAGCTACGATTCGAACGAAAGGCCGCCAGGAAGCGGCTTCGGACCAATATGGAGGAGCGGCGACGAGGACGCCAACCCCTCGGTCGGCTGCTCGATCAACAAGGCGGTGTTGGACAACGGCGCATGTTCACTGTTCCGGCGGAACCCGAACGTGATCGCGCGACATTGCTGGCGGTCCCCCACAACGAGGACCCGGCCAAGCGTACCCGGACGCACCTACATGACCGCGCCAAGTACGGCGATCCAGACGCCCCGCCGGACTGTCGCCCGGTGCGTCGAAATTGGTGCCGCCCAGGGGCGGTGACGAGCAGCCCGACCTCAGGGTGCGGCGAGGCCGGAGAGTCTTGGCCGCGTTGGGCTCTCAATGCCCGTTAAGTCTCCGATGCACGGTCGCCATCCTCTACGACTTCGACGTGCTCCTCGTAGACGCGCACGTGACAGCCAATCTGGGCCGCCAGGGATGCAGCGTCGGGCTGGTAGGCACGCGGTACGACAATGAAACTCACATCGCTCGCTGCGAACGCGACAGTCCGGTAGCGGGCACCGGACCGAACGTAGCAACCGCTCATACCGGGCGCTTGGCCCTGATTGCCGCCGGCGAACGGAAGCGTCAGAAACGTCAGCCGCCACTCTCGTTGGGAATAGTTGATCGCAGCACCGACGACGTTGCCCTTGTATTCGTACTCCTGCAGAAAGCTGAGCGCTTCAAGAAGAGCCAGTGTTTGCGGTTCGTCGAATGAATACGGCTCCGCGTCTTCCGCCCACTCGCGGTCCTTCTCGCGATCAAGCATTGTGTCGAGCAATTTGGCAAGCGCGACAATGCGATCAAAGTGCCGCCCGGTAGTGTAGAACACCGGGTTTGCTCCGTATCGAATGAGGGCTTCTTTCTTGAATGCGATGCCGCAACGCCCGAAACGCCGACAGTGCAGCGCACTCCCCGCGAGCGCGATATCTGTGAAACAGGCCATCGACACCGAAGGCTTGAGGTTGTCCCGGACGTATGTCGGACAGTAGGTCATGCGAAGGAGGCGTTCGGCGCATATGCTTTGGAGGACAGCAAATGCGTCGGCGTCCGAACCGACCCGCCCAGTCCAATGTATTAGCACGTCCTGCGATCCCTGCGCGTCGTGCATCGTTGAGGGCATTCCGTTCTCACGAGAATATTCGACGGACACTTAAGTTGCATTTTGCCACGTGGGAGCCTCGCGAGCCAAGACGCGGCCGCCATGCCCATCACGGCCGGCACGCCTGACACGGCCTGTGCGATGAGCAGCCGCGCCGTCTTTCAAACAGCGCCTGGGCGCGGCCGCGCGTTGCAGAACGGCACCCCCAGCGGCCCGTCCGCTGTTGTGCAGGCCGGGGCGATACACCGCCGCAAGGTCAGAAGCAGTCGGTGAATGCCACATCAATGGACTCCGGAGTGTTCGCATGGGCCTCCGTGGTGTCCCAATGTCCTGGAGCTGAGCTGGGGCGGCACGCCATTGCCGGCTCCACGGCCTTGTTTGTAACACGCGCTACATTGCCGACGGGTCTTGGTCGGACAGGCCGTCGGAAGGCGTGCCAGGCGCCAGAAAGTACCTCGCAATCTGCGCGCCCCGGTAGACGATGGTAAGAACAGACGACACACGCTGCAGTACCGAGCCAACGGTTGACACGTCGCTTGGCGCGGCGGTCGCCTGAAAGCCGACAGATCGGGCGAAAATGATGCCAACGGCTTCTGCAACACCGTCAGATCCGAAAATGCGGTAGTGGTCTAGTGACAGTTGGGCCTGGTGAATGAGGTGGCTGAAGCCGCTCTTGAACCGACGGTCCAGCTGGCTGGCCAGAATGGTCTTGAGCGCGCTCTCAAGCTGGGCCTTCGCCCTGGCGAGGTCTTGGTCTTCAAGGTCCCGTTCCGAGGAATCCTTCGTGACGGTGAGCGCGAGAATCTCGATCGGGCGCAATTGGAACTGACCGAGCACACCCACTTTCGAGTGGATGCTATTTGCGACAACAACGCCTCTGACCTCGTCGAGCGGTTGGAGTGCGGATTGAACTACGTGCGCCTGGTCGTCCTTGGCAAGGTCCGGGTCATAATAGTGGGCCGCAACCTCATCTCGGCTCGCATCGATGAGCTTCAGTATTTTGGAGTAGGCGGCTTGAATATCTCCGGCAGCATCCGTTTTGATGCCAAGGATAGGGGCCAGCACCTCACCGACAGTCTGTTGCGACCCGGTGCCGCTGACGCTCTGGATGCTACGCAGCACCCCGAGCAGACGTTTTGTCGCGCTGGTCTTTGCCATATCAGATCTCAATCATCGGGAACAGGCCTTTGTGGGGTCGAAGCACGGTTGTATGCGGCGGCCCACCGCCACAAGTCCCTTTATTTCCCTCGCAAGATATCACATTGGTCCCGCATCGCTGCCCCTCGGTGGCCAAGCCGCCATTGACACGGGCGCATGCCATCGCGCCATTTCGGGTAGCGGCCCGGGCACGCAACGGCTCGAGCCCGGAGACCAAACTCGACTCATTGTGCCCGATGCCTGGTGGTCGCCCGGCCTCGGGCTCCCGCCGGACGGGTGGAGGAGTTCACTGCCCTAGCTCGCTGTCAACCATCATCCGAAACTCCCCAGTATTCGACATGTGAAAGTCCCCACCTGGGGTGAGGTTACTCCGCACTCTCGGGCGTCGTGGCGGGGCGGAGGAGCCCGGCACGGCGTTTGTCTTTGAGGCGATAGGAATCGCCTTTGATGTTCACGGTCGTGGCGTGGTGGAGCAACCGGTCCAGGATGGCGCCCGCGATGACCGGGTCGCCGAACACTTCACCCCAGGCCCCGAGGCTCTGATTGCTCGTCAGGAGGATCGACCCCTTCTCGTAGCGTCGGGAGACCAGCTGAAAGAAGAGATTGGCGCCCTGGCGGTCAATCGGGATGTAGCCGATCTCGTCGATGATCAGCAGTTTCGGCTGGGTGAGAATCTTGAGGCGCTCCTCCAGTCGGTTTTCGTAGAGGGCCTTGCCCAGCGTCGTGATCAGCCCGGCGGCGGTGGTGAACATGGTCCGGAGGCCGAGGGCACAGGCGCTCATGCCCAAGGCCACGGCCAGGTGGGTCTTGCCGACCCCGGGCGGGCCCAAGAGCAAGACATTCTCGCCGTCGCCGATGAAGCGTCCGGTGGCGAGGTCTTTGATGATCTTGGGCTCGATCGAGGGCTGGAACTTCCAGTCGAAGGTCTCGAGGGTCTTCTGAAACGGGAAGCGGGCCATGCTGATCCGCATCGCCTGGTGCTTTTCCTGTTTGGCCCGGAGCTCGCGGCCTAAGACCTCGTCCAGAAAGTCCGCGTAGCTGACGTCCTTCTTGGCCGCTTGCTCCAGCAACGTGGTCAACTCGGCCTCGACGCGATGGAGGCGGAGCCGCTGGCAGTGGGCACTCAGCCGCTCGAGCTGGGGGGTCGTCATACGCCGGCCTCCTCGGCGATCGCCGCGTAAATGCCCAGATCGCGCACGACCACGTCCGCGCTCGCAGGATAGCCGGGGTCGAACCGCGGGGGACTGGCCGCGGGGAGGGCGCCGCGGGGCCGGAGCAGCCCGGCATAGTGGGCCGGCTCCATGATCACCGCGTGCCGGCCCTGCGCCGCATGGGAGGCAATCACCGCCCCCTGGTAGAGAATGTCGTAGTGCCCCGTGCGCTCCCGAATCCCGACCGTGG
>JANPEL010000407.1:0-5770 GCA_031431925.1 Gemmatimonadota bacterium
CAACGGATCAAGTCAGCGATCGAACCGGAGCCCGACCTGGAACTGAAATGGATCGCCGCCTCTCGGTAGTACTCCCGCCTGCTCGTT
Source organism: Gemmatimonadota bacterium (assembly GCA_031431925.1). Classification (GTDB taxonomy): domain Bacteria; phylum Gemmatimonadota; class Gemmatimonadetes; order Gemmatimonadales; family GWC2-71-9; genus SHZU01. The sequence goes on from JANPEL010000407.1 coordinate 88, forward strand.
CACCGTGTACCGAAAGCGGCGGGTGGCTTGGTCGAATCCGACGATCCGCAGCAGCGGCACCCGATTCACAATCGGATTCTGATTCGAAATACCAAGGGGCAGGAGTCGCTCGGCGCCCCAGTCTCCATCGATCGCGTTGAGGGCGTTGAACAGGTCGACCGTCAGGGTGGCCCGGGTCCGCCGGCCGATCGCGATCGGCTTCGCGAGCCGGAGGTCGAGTCGTACGGTGCCCGGGGTGGTCAGGCCGTTCCGGCCGGCGATCTGTCCCAGGTGGGCCCGGATATAGCCGGCGGCGAAGTTGTCGGGATTGGCGAGGATGCGATCGATTGCGGCGCCAACGTCGGTCGGCGTGCTGGGGCTGTTTGGGTCGAAGAGAAAGGCGAGATCGTTGCCGTTGACCTCATCGCCGTTGAGGTCGCCGTCGACCGTCAGCGAGTAGCGGCGCCCGCTGGTCACCACGAGGCGGCCCGTTGCGGTCACGCCGAGCCCGAGCCGGCCGCCCCCACTCCCGACCAACCGATGCCGGAACGACAAGTCAGAGGGGGCCCATGCCGTCGTTAGGTCACGGGGATCGGTGGCGACCGGCGTAAACGCCGCCGCCGTGCGGGCCAGACAACAGCCATAGGTCGAGTTGTCGCGGGCGTCGAGATGGGCGTAGGCCAGGTCGAACTGATACCGGCCCGACGCGGGCCGGATGGCGACCTCCACCGAAGCGCCGTACCCGGCCGCTCGGCCGATCGATTCGAGGGAAAGCACCCGGCCCACCGCCGGATTCACGAAGGCGTTCCGGACGTCGGTAAGTCCGTTCGCGCCGATCGTGGCGGCCGGCACGTACACGCCTCGTCCCCCTTCGGCATCGAGCAGAAATGCCGGGGTTGGGCGGAGGTTCCGGTCGATGTAGTGGAACTGAGCCCGGCTCCAGCTTCCGGTGACCGTACCCGTTAGGCTGATCGCGGGGCTCAGCCGGTGTCGGTAGCTGGCGCTCTCCTTCCAGGTGAGCGGGGCCTGGTAGCTCGAGCCGACCAGATTCAGGTACGGGGGAACGGTGGTGCCGGCCGGAACGCCCGGAATCGTTCGCGGGTCAGCTCGGTACGCCGGGAAGTCCGGGGCCGGAACCGCAGCCCCTCGGAGATCGACGTCTGAGACCGTGAGGCCGGTGTTCAGGAGTTGATTGTGATACGCGTACCCAGGCAACGAGCCGCTGAAGAGGCCACCACCAATTCGGACCAGCCGGCTTCCGTCGCCGCGCGGATCCCAGTTCAACTGGGCTCGGGGCGAGACGGTGAACCAGTCCTCCGCCCGCCGGTCGGTCCGGAGGCCCAAGGCTGATTCGGCCACTGGATTCGCGGCCGGCGTCGAGAGCTGTGCCGTCCCGTCCCACCGGAGGCCGGCCATGACCGCGAATCGGCCCGGCCGCCACACGGCCTGGCCGAACGCCGCCAGTTCCGCCAACGTGAGGTCCGAGACCGGTGCCGCGCCCGACAGCGGCACCGTCCGCGTGAATCGGTTCGGCTGGCGGTTGGCCAACGCCCCAATCGACGGGAACACGAACAACCCGGTTTGGGCCTCCGCGATCAACGTCCTGAACCGGGTCACCGCGTTGTCGGTTCCCGCCGTCAGTTCCACCGGCCCGATCGCGTGGTTCACGACGTCGGTCAGTTGCATGGTCCACTCGCGGCTGTCGTCTGGTGCCAACCGGTTGCCGCCGAACTGAACGGTGGTGTTGCCGATGGTCCCGTCGGGCAGCGCGGATCGAACCTGGACGAACCCGCGTGGCACCCCCGGGCTGACCGGAGTGAGTTTCCGACGGGAGGCCGAGAATCCGATCCGGATCTCGTTTTCGGTGGTGGCCGACAGCGTGCTGCGAAGCGACGCCAAGGCCTGATGTTCGTTCGACCTGAAGTCGGACCTCGCTTCCCGAAGGGTGATCGGCTGGTCGACTCCACCCGAGAGCGGGCTGTTCCACAGACTGACCACGTGACGAACCGTCAATAGGTGACGAGGCGAGAGACTCCAGTCGGCTCGGACGAGGAGGCTCGTGGCCGCCGGATCGCGCGGGAGTCGGCCAAGTTGAGACGCCGGCGATGGGGTGCCGTAGGCTGTGGACAGGACCGAGACGATTCGCGCCAGCGAATCGCGGGCGATCCCCGCGGCGACCTCCGCCTGGTCGGTGTCGAGCAGGCCCACGAGCAACGGGACACTGCCGTCCTGCCGCTCGGCCGCCACGAAGACATGGGCGCGATCGCGCACGAGCGCACCACCGATCGATCCACCCCACTGGATCGTGGTGAACGGCCGGGCTGAGCGGGGCCGCCCCTGATAGTCTTGGCCGGCCCCGAGGGCGTCGGAGCGGTAGGAGGAGAAGACGGAGCCGCGCCACTGGTTGGTGCCACTCTGGGTCAGCGCCGCCACCTCGCCGCCCCCCTGGCGCCCCTGAGTCACGTCATAGACATTCGTGTTGACCTCGAACTCCCGAATCCCTTCGAGCGGCGGGCCGAAGGGGCCGGCATTGTACTCGCCGGCCCGGAGGGCATTGCGTGACCGGACCCCGTCGAGGCGATACTCGGTCCCGGTCCACCGCTGTCCGCCGAGCGAAAGTTGCGGGCCGGCCCACGGCGAGAGGGCAGCCAAGTCGCTGAAATTCCGGTTCGCGATGGGCAGTGACCTGATCCGCGTGCTGTCCACCGCGACACTCCCGCCGATCCGCTCTTGCCTCGGGTCGGCGAGGACCATGACTTCACCAAGGTCCCGGACGGCGTCCCGCATCAGCAGGAGCACCACGCGGCGGTCGCCCTGGGACAGCGATCCGACTCCCTCGGTGACCGGTTGGTACCCGATCCGGCGGGCTTCGATCCGATACGGGCCGCCAACCGGCAGTTGAAAGATGGAAAATCGGCCCGTCGGCCCGGTCAGGATCGAGAACCGGCGCCCCGTCGGTTGGTGAACGGCGGTGACGGTCGCGCCGACCAACGGAGAGCCGACCTGGTCAGTTACTCGTCCCGCGATCGAGGCATCAGTTGCCTGCGCGAACAGATTCGAGGTGGCCATGAGGGCCAAGAAACAGCAGCGTGCCGGCATCTCACCGGATCCCGACCTGCCCCTTCACCGCCGCAATCAACTTGGCCGAGTCGTAGCCGACCCCGTCCTTGAAGACCGTAACCGTGCGGTAGATCGCGGCCGGGTTCGCCGCCAAGTCACCCTGTATGACTACAAGATCGGCCAGTTTGCCGGCTTCGACGGTTCCGAGTTCGGCCAGCAGGCCGAGGACATTGGCGCCATTCCCGGTCATGATCTGCACGGCCTCCGGCACGGTGAAACCCGCCCCGATCAAGAGCTCGAGATTCCGCTGGTTGCCGAATCCGGCGATCGCCCCGAACGCGGGATCGACGCCCGCCGCGAGCACCCCGCCCGCCCGGACGAACGCCAGCTCGTACTGCTGCGATTTCGGATAGATCTCCCGCATCTTCGGATAGATCTCGCCGATCGGATTCGGCAAGTCGAGCTGGCGGCGGCGCGCCTGCTCCAGCTCGGCGATCCACGGCGCCATGGCCTCGAGGGTCCGGGCGTCCGGCCCCGGTCGGTTCGGCACCAGTTGCTCATTGACCGCCGTGGTCGTCATCGGCACGCCCCGGCCAATCATCCGCCGGAACGTTTCGGCAATCCGCGGGTCTTTCATGTCGAGCCGGCCCAGGGTCTCGAAGTGGGTCGCCGGGCAGCGACCGGGCTGTTTGCTCGGGTCGTAATCCGAGTTGGTCCGAAGGCCATGCTCGATGTTGTCGATGCCCAGCTCAACCGCTTCGGTGAAGCTGATCGAGCAGAGATGGCCGGTGACCTTCATTCGGTTGCGGTGGGCCTCATCGACCACCGCGCGGAAGATCTCCGGCGAAATCTGGGTGTACACCTTGATCCATTCGGCCCCCTCTTCGGCCCAAGTCTTCACCACCCGGCGAGCCGCCGCTTCATCCACGAGCGCGTGCATGCCGAGCAGGTCGAGGCGGGGGTCCATGGCGCTGGAAATGAGATACGGCCCGGTCACGTGCATCCGGGGCCCCGGCACCTCGCCCCGGTCGATCCCGCCCTTCAAATTGAGCTCGGCGTACGGCGAGAAGCTGCCCGTCGTTCGAACCGTGGTGACGCCGCTCGCCAAATAGAGCCGGGGAAACGAAAAGTTCGACTGAATCTCGCTGCCACCGGGCGTGGTGTAGAACATGTGATCGTGCATCCCGATCAGCCCGGGAATGACGGTGTGGCCGGGGAGGTCGAGCACTCGCGCTCCGGGGGGAACGGCCACCGAACCGACGGCGCCAACCGCCTGAATCCGGTTACCCGACATGACAATCGTCTGGCCGGGTTTCGGCGGCCGGCCGGTCCCGTCGATGATGGTGACGTTGGTGAGCGCCACGACCGGAGCGTCGACGGCAACGTACTGGCTAGCAACGGAGCCAACCGCCGGACGCTGGGCACCAAGCGCGGCCGGACTCAGCAGGAACACCGCGGCCCCAAAGAACAACGTTCGCATGGTCATTCGCCTCGCCAGTCAGAGTCAATTTGGGTGGAGAACTCTACCAGCAATCGAACAGCGAGTCCACGGCTTGCGGTTCGTGGTCCGGACGACCACCGTTCACCATGCCCCGCGCCGCCCTGATTCCCCTTCCGGTCTACCTCCTCCTCGTGGGTTCGCTGCCCTCGGGCAGGGCTTCGGCCCAACCGAGCGGGCCGGACGGCCCGGGACCCTACCCGGTCCGGCGGGAGTTCGCCCAGAGGGTCATCACGGCGGACGGCGTCGCGCTCGTCACCGACGTCTATCGACCCGAGACCCCAAAGCGGGTCCCGGCGCTGCTGGTCCGAACCCCGTACATGCGAACCGGATTGTCGAGCTACCAGCAGGGCCACTACTGGGCCTCGCGCGGATACGCCTATGTTGTCCAGGACGTCCGGGGCCGGGGCGATTCCGAGGGCCGGTTCGAACCGCTGGTCAACGAAGGGCGGGACGGCTACCGGGCCCAGAGCTGGATCGCCCGCCAGCCCTGGTCCGACGGCCAAGTCGGCACTCTGGGCGGCTCGTACTCGGGATGGACCCAGGTGTTCCCGGCCATCCTCAACAATCCCGCTCTCAAGGCGATGATCCCAATGGTCACGCCCTCCGATCCCGGCGGCTTCTGGCCGATGCGCCACGGCGGAATTTCGTTCGGGATGCTCGAGTGGGCCATGGTGGTCGAGGGCCGAACGGTCCGAAATTTCCCCGACGACGAGGCTGAGCTCACGGACGCGTACCGAAGCCTGCCGTTGCAAACCATCGACGAGAAGATCGGCGCCCGGTCGGCAACCTGGCGGAGCTATCTCCGGAACCTCGAGAATCCCGAGTTTTGGAAGCCGCGGAGCTACCAGAGCCGGCTCCCCGAATCGCGAGTGCCGATGTTTCATGTCACGGGCTGGTATGACGGGACTCTCGGCGGCAGCCTCGAGAACTTCGCCGCCATGCGGACCCGCGCCACTCCCAACACCCGCGAGAACCAGTACCTGATGGTCGGCCCCTGGCGCCATTGGGTCGATTCGGACGCCCGGGCCAGCACGATCGGGGGCTTGGACTTTGGGCCTGGCGCGGTCGTCGACACCCGGCGGCTCTATCAACTCTGGTTCGATCGCTATCTCAAGCACGAATCCAACGAAGTCGCCGGCTGGC
>JANPEL010000408.1:0-7503 GCA_031431925.1 Gemmatimonadota bacterium
TTCCAGTTCATTCAGGATCCGATGGACTATGAGACCCGGACCCACCACTCCAATATGGACGTGTTCGACAAGCTGGTGCCGGACGACATGCGGAAGAACGCCGTGATCATGGCAACCTTCCTCTACCAAGCCGCCATGCGGGACGCGCCCCTGCCCCGCGAGAAGACCGGCCGATAGCGCTGAGCGGCGATAGCCAACCAATCGAACCAGCGGTATGTTCTGCGAACCTGCCCATGACGACGCCGACACCCGCCCTCGCGCCCCCGGACCGGATTGGCGTCCTCGATCTCTTGCGCGGGATCGCGCTGCTCGGGATGTTCCTGGTCCACTTCAGCGATTTCGCGACCGGCGGAACCAGCGCTGACCTGGCCTACCAGCACATTGTCGAGTTGTTCTTCTCGGGCCGCTTCTCGACGATGTTCGGGATTCTGTTCGGCGCGGGTTTCGCGATCCAGTTTCAGCGGGCCGAGGCACGAGGGCAATCATTCGTCCGACTGTATTTCCGCCGGACCGTGGGACTCGCCATCTTTGGCGCGATTGCCCACGGGGTCTTCGGCTTCAACGTCCTGCTAGCCTACGCCATCTGGGGCGCCGTGCTGATCGCCTTTCGGCGCTGGTCGGTCCCCGCCCTCCTGCTGGCGTTGGCCCTGAGCGCAGCCTCCATGAACGTCTATCCGATCGGTCGGGTGGGGTACGGAATCGCCACGCGGGGCGAAGAGGCGGTCCGCTCCCGAATGCAGGAGGGCCGGGAGGCCGTCATCCGGTTCAACCGAGCCAACCGGGAACAGCGGCAGTCGACCGACTACGCCACGGTCTTCGGCGCCCGAATCGAGCACATGAAGTGGTTCTACGCTCAGCCGTTCTCCTTCCTCCCAGCCAACAACTTGACCTTGCTCCTCCTCGGCCTGCTCGGGATGCGGCTCGGGCTCTTCGACCGGCCCGAGAAGCATCGGCGGCTGATCGTCGGCCTGATGATATTCGGGGTCGCGTCGTGGGCCGCCGCCAACTGGCTTTTCCCGAGCCAGCCACCGCCTGGAACGTCACCGATGCTGCCCGTCCTGATCCGGAATCGGCTGGCGAGCGGGTTCGGTTTGATCCGGGACGGTTGGCTGGCCTTTGCCTACATCGGAGCCGTGCTCCTGCTCGTCGCCCGCAACCCCGCCTGGCTCAGCCGCCTCGCAGTATTCGGGTGGACCGGTCGGATGGCCTTGACCAACTACATGGTACAGATCGCGATTCTCGACTTGACCTTCTCGCCCTACGGCCTCGGCCTGTCGATCACCCCGCTCGTCGGATTGCTTGCGGCACTCGGACTTTTCGTTGCCGATGCGGTCCTGTCTCGTTGGTGGTTGACGCGGTTCCGGTACGGCCCCCTCGAATGGGTGTGGCGGTCGATGACCTACGGTTCCTGGCAGCCGTGGCGGGTGGCCGCCGGATCCGCCTGACCTTCCCCGACGTCCCCCTCCGGAGTCTTCCGCCGATGTTCCGCATCCGACCGCTCCTCGTGCTGGTGACCGTGCTCGGCCAGGCCGAGGCCCAAGCCCCCGCCCGGGCCGACGTATTCGAACGGTCGATCCTCGAACTCCAAGCGATGCTCGCCGCCGGCCGGGTCAGCTCGGTCGAACTCGTCGATGCCTACCGGGCTCGGATCGCCGCGTACGACGCGGCCGGCCCGGGGCTCAACAGCATGCTCCGCCAGAATCCCGAGGCTCGGCGCGATGCCGCCCGACTCGACGCCGAGCGGAAAGCCGGCCGGGTCCGCGGGCCCCTGCACGGGATTCCGATCGTGCTCAAGGACAATTTCACGACCCTCGGGATGCCGACCAGCGGGGGCTCGTTGGGACTGGCGGGCTTGGTCACCGCGGACGAAGGGCCGGTGGTCCGCCGGCTCCGCGAGGCCGGGGCCATCGTGATCGGCAAAACCAACATGCACGAACTGGCGGCCGGGATCACCACGATCTCGTCGTTAGGCGGCCAGACCCGGAACCCCTACGACCCCCGCCGGTGCCCGGGCGGCTCGAGCGGGGGCACCGGCGTGGCGGTCGCCGCGAGCTTCGCGGCCGTCGGCTGGGGCAGCGACACCTGCGGCTCGATTCGGATTCCCGCGGCGTACAACAGTCTCTTCGGCCTGCGGCCCACCCAAGGCTTGGTGAGCCGGACCGGCGTGCTCCCGCTCTCGCATACCCAAGACATCCCGGGCCCGCTCGCGCGGACCGTGATGGACCTCGCCATCGCGCTCGACCTGAGCGTCGGCTACGATCCGGCCGACTCGACCACGGCCGTGCTCCGCGACCGGCCCCCGCCCGGGTTCGTCGCCTCGCTCCGGTCGGCCTCGCTCCGCGGCGTCCGGCTCGGCCTCCTCGGCAACTATCTCGGCGACGCCGACCAGGATATCCGCGACACGGTCCGCGCGGCCGCGACCGCCATGAAGGCAGGCGGTGCCGAACTCGTCGAGGTCACCATTCCCGGCTTCGACTCGCTCGTGGCCGGCACCAGTGTCCTCAATTTCGAAACCAAATACGATCTGATCGACTTCCTCGCCGGCGTTCCCAACGCGCCCGCTGCCTCGCTCAAGGAACTTCTCGACCGCGGACTCTATCACGACGCGATGGAGGGGAGGCTCCGGCGGGCCGACACGGTGTCGTCACGCGAAAGCGAAGCGTATCGGAAGGCGCTGGCCAAGCGGACGGTGCTGCGGGACCGGATCGTGGCGATCCTCGACAGCCTCCGACTCGACGCGTTGGTCTATCCTACGATGCAGCGTCGCCCGGTCCTGATCGGCGACCCCCGCGCCGGCGGGCCCCCGCGTTCGCGCCTCCGCTCGTGGCCGGCCGAGCCCCGGTGCCGGTTGCCTTCGTCCGGATCGCCCGTTCGGGCCGCGGCACCGCCACGGGCACGTTCCGGTTCGATCCCGCGCGCGGCGAGCTTCGGTATGAGGTGAGACTGACCGGAGTGGCGCCTGGCGCGGTGGAGGCAGTGGTGCTCCGGCGGATGCGGGATGCGCTGCCCGGACCGGTCATTCACCGGCTGGTCGGCCCTGGTCAGCTCCGCCAGCAGGGCGAACTGACCTTGACCGGCAGCAACCGGGAGGCGCTCGACCGCGGGACGCTGGCGATGGACCTCTTCATCGCCGGCGCCGGGCGGCCCGTGGCAACGGTCCGGCTGGGACTCCGGCCGGGCGCCTAACGCCCGGTCCGCCGGTGCCAGGCGGCCAGGGCCGCGGCCTCCCGCTCCGGCGGGAGCCCGAAGATCTGGCGGCGCTGGGTGGGATCCTTGGGCCGGCCCCGGTACTCGGTGATGATGTCCCGCGCCGTGTCCGCCAGAGGCCGGAACGTGAGCCCCGCGGCAATGGCCCGCCGGCCGCTCATCTGCGCGAAGCCCTTCCCGCCGGGCTCGAACATCGGGGGCTGCTGGTAATCGTCGCGCGGGGGCCACCAGACCGGGAGATCGGTCCATGGCATCACCTTCTGCTCCGCCAAGAAATCGGCATCGACCCACGTGAACCGGACGTCCGCGCTGGTGACCGCACGGATCCCGTAGAGGAACTCCGCCCAGGTGAGCTTCGACCCCGGCCCGACCATGTTGAAGGTCCCGTTGACGTCCTCTTCGATCGATTTGATCGTGAACCGGGCGAGATCGCGGGCGTCGATGTACTGGGTCGGGTCGGTGGGGGCGCCGGGTGCGAGGACTTCGCCGCCGCGGTCGATTCGGATCGGCCAGTAGGCGGAGATGTCGTTGTTGTCGCCCGGGCCGATGATCCAGCCGGGCCGGAGGATGGTGTGCCGGCCGGGATACACTTCCTGGACCGAGCGCTCGCAGATCGCCTTGAAGGCGCCGTAGTACTTGGAGGCGTCCTCCGATTTCGGATCGTCGAGCACGTCGAGCGGCTCGTCTTCGTCGATCCCGACTTTCGCGAAGCTCGCGTACACGTCGCCGGTCGAAATGAAGACGTAGCGGCGGACGCTGTTCTTGAGCAGCTCGATCGAGTCGCGCACCACCCGGGGCACGTAGCCCGAGGTATCGATCACCGCGTCCCAGGAGCGGCCCTTGAGCACGCCGAGCCCGCCGTCGCGGTCGCCCACCAGCTTCTCGACGTCGGGGAAGAGCGCCGGATTGGTCCGCCCTCGATTGAAGAGCGTCACCTTGTGGCCTCGGCTCAGGGCGTCGCGGACCATGTGGGGACCGATGAAGCCGGTGCCGCCGATGAAGAGGATCTTGAGCGGGGCGCGGTACAAAGGCCGCGGCGTCCACGCACCAAGCCGGAGCGGGATGGCGGCAAGGCTTGTTGCCTTGAGGAGGTCCCGTCGGGTCATCGGCATTTGGAAATCTCCAGGGTCAGGTTGTGGGGCGGGCCCGTCACAGGTCGAGGACCAGTCGGAGGCCCTCGGTAACCTGATCCAATAGCTTCGGTGCGAGGCGGCCCGCTCGCTCGGTGAGGAGCGCTCGATCGATCGTCAACACTTGGCTCACGTTGGCAACCGAATCGCGGGGCAGGCCGCTCGCGCGGGCCGATACCAACGCGTTGCCCGGAGCATCGATCAGTCGAAGGTTGCTGGTCAGCACGACGACAATAGCGGTCGCGATCCGACTTCGGTTGAAGGCATCAGCCTGGACTACGAGCACGGGCCGCCGATACCCGGGCCCGGCACCGGTTGGTTCGGGCAGGTCCGCCCACCAGACCTCGCCCCGGCTGATCGTGGCCGATGCGATCACCACGCCTCACGAGGGAGGGCCCGGGCTTGGGCGGCTGCCAGCGGAGGTTCCAGGCGGGTTTCCTCCGCTGCGGCAACGGCGTTGAGCCGATCGGTGATCCGGTCACTGCGGTTCTTGGCGAGGTATTCCGCCAGCGCCCGGGCGTACAGTTCGCTGCGGGACACCCCGAGGCGCTTGGCCAAGGCATCGCCGGATCGAAACAGCTGATCCGGCAGGGAGATCGCGGTCTTCATACCACAGTATAACTCCGGCGGCTCATCGGGACAACGGCGGCCGGATCGGCCTTCGCCAGCCAACCGTGCCGCCGCGGAAAATGGATTCGACTCGCGTTCGTTTGGTTACCGCCCCGGTGCCGCCCGTCGCCACCTTGGGCGCATGCTGCCTTGCCGAGACCGCGCCGAGGAGGATACCGTATGGGCATGCCGGAAACGATCCGCCGGTGGACCCGGGAGGAAGTGCTGGCGTTGCCGGACGACGGCAACCGCTACGAGCTCATCGACGGCGAGCTCGTGGTGAGCCCGTCGCCCCGGGGGCTGCATCAGCGAGCGGTGATCGCCTTGTTCGAGCTGGTCGGTCCCTTCGTCCGGCGGACCAGAATCGGGACGGTTGGGCTCGCCCCATCGGATCTCGACCTCCGGAGCGGCCAACTATCCCAACCCGACCTCTTCGTCGTATCCCGGAAGCCCGACGGCCGCGAGCCCATCGACTGGGCCGACTACGGGATCCCGTTCTTCATTGCGGAAGTCACCTCGCCCTCGACCGCCCGGTACGACCGGATCACCAAGCGGCGGCGTTACCAGCGGAGCGGCGTTGCCGAGTACTGGATCGTCGACCCTGACGCCCGGATCGTCGAGCGATGGCGGCCCCAGGACAACTAGGAACCCCGGCGCCCCGCCCTATACTTAGACTTCGGTGCCGCAGGCCGACTTCGCATCGCTCCTTATCCTTCGACAGGATCTTCGCCATGCCGTCACCATTGCTCGTCGTCGTCCTGTTGACCGCCGCCGTCGGCGGCATTTCCGTCGCTCCCGCCCAAGACCCCCCGTTCGATCTCGTCATTCGCGGCGGCCGGGTCATCGATCCCGAAACCCGGACCGACCGGATCGCCAACGTCGGGATCCGCGGATCGACCGTCGTCACCGTCACCGACGCGTCGATCACCGGCAAACGGGTGATCGAGGCGCGCGGCCGGATCGTGGCGCCCGGCTTCATCGACATCCTGAGCGGCGGGTTCACTCCGGAGGGGAGCCGCTACAAGGTCACCGACGGCGTCACCAGCATCCTCGGGATGCACGGCGGCCCGGTCAACATCGCCGCCTGGTACGACAGCCTGGGCCGGGGCGGGATGCACGTCAACTATGGCACCACGGTGGGCCACGGGGCGCTCCGAACGACGGTCGGGATCACCGACCGCGACAAGGCGGCCACCGACGAGCAGCTCGGCGAGATGCTCCGGCTCGCGCGGCGCGCCATCATGGAAGGCGCGGTCGGGATCGGTTTTGGAGTGCAATACACGCCCGGGGCATCCGAAGAAGAAGTCCTCGCGCTGTTCCGGCTCGGCGCCGAGTTCGGGGTGCCGGTTCATTTACACACCCGGTTCCTCGGGCCGCTCGCGCCGGAAAACAGCGTCAAGGGGATTCAAGAAGTCATCGCCGACGCGGCCGCGACCGGGGTCTCGGCACAGGTCGTCCACCTCAACTCGATCTCGGTGGTGCAGCGCGGGGTCGAGACCGCGCTCGAACTGATTGCCGGTGCCCGGGCCAGGGGCATCGACGTCATGGCCGACGCGTATCCGTGGGAAGCCGGGTCGACCGGGCTCGAGTCCGCGGTGTTCGATCCGGGCTGGCAGCAGCGGATGACCATCACCTATTCCGACATCGAACTCGTGAAAACCGGCGAGCGGCTGACCGAGGCGACGTTCAAGCAGTATCGCGAAGACGGGAAGCCCGACGGCGTGGTGATCCACTTCGTCACCAAGGGAGCCAATGTCGCCGCGATGACTCATCCCCTGGTGATGGTCGGCAGCGACGGCGGGATTCTGGACGGCCGCGGTCATCCGCGTGGCGCCGGCACCTATGCCAAGTTCCTCCGGGAGTACGTCCGGGAAGGGCGCCACCTGACGCTAATGGAAGCGGTCCGCAAAATGACATTGATGCCGGCCGAGCGGCTGGTGAAGGCCGCGCCGGTGATGCGCCGCAAGGGACGACTTTCCGCGGGGGCCGACGCCGACCTCGTCGTGTTTGACTTGGTCCGGGTTCGAGAGCGGGCAACGTACGCCAACCCGGCCCAGTACTCGGAAGGGTTCGATTACGTCGTGGTCAACGGCGTCGTCGCGGTCGACGGCGGCAAGCTGGTGGATGGGGCGACCGCGGGGCGGCCGATCCGAGGAGCCCCACAATGACCGACACCACGATCGACGTGGTTGACCCGCTTGGCTACACCCCTTCCGGCTTGGAAGATTCGCCGCGTTAGCGGAACAGGCCCAGGAGCATCTGGATCAACACGAGGACGCTGAGACCGATCACCGCATAGGTCAGCATCCGGACCTTCTGAGCTTCACCGGAAAGAGCTGGAGGCGCCGGCGGGGGGGGCGGTGGTGGTGGTGGTGCCGAAGGTGGTGGTGCTGGCGGTTGCGGCGCCGCCGCGACGACCGGATTTGGCGCCTTCGCAACCGGTGGCGGAAACGGCACCGAGGAGGCAGATGGCCGGGCCGGCATTGAGCTCATCGGCGTGACGGTGACCGCACCGGTGGACGACAGGCCGACCCGGGTTTCGCCGAGTTCCATGCCG
>JANPEL010000409.1:0-14220 GCA_031431925.1 Gemmatimonadota bacterium
TCTACAACGATTTGTTGGACGCCGACCGGATGCCGGTGGGGAGCCTCCCGCGGGGTCCGTTGTCCCTGAGCCGGACCCTGGTCATGAAATACACCCACACGCTGACCCGGTAGCAGTGTGTCGGTGATCGCGGCTTCTCGCCATATTCCAGGATACCTCTTCGACCAAGGACGCCGGATGCGAGCGCTTCACTACTTGGCCATCGGGATCGCGGCGACCATCGCCATCCCGTGCGGGCTCCAGGCGCAGGCCGCCGCGTTGGCCCGGCCGATTCAATTCCACAATCCGGCGTGGTCACCTGCCGGCCGGCAGCTGCTGTTCGAGTCGACGCTTCGGGGTCCGTCGGCGATCTTTGCCATCGCCGTCGATGGGTCCGGGTTGCGCCAGCTGACGCCGGACTCGATCGACGCCCAGCAGGCGCGCTGGTCGCCCGATGACGCTCATGTGGTGTACGCGGCCGGCACCCGCGGCCGGCGTGATATCTACGTCATGCAGCCCGACGGTCAGAGTGCCCGCCGACTCACCGACGGCGGGAGCGGTGAACGGTTCTTCGCCAGCTACTCCTCCGATGGGGCCTGGATTGCGTTCCAGCTGACGCCTACGGTCGGTGAGGTCGCGAGCCGTGTCTACATCATGCGTGCGGACGGCTCCCAACTCAGGCGCGTCAGCGACACAGCGTATTCAGCCGAGGCGCCTATGTGGTTGCCGGACTCCCGGCGCCTGGCGTTTCGGCGCGTCGCGTATCCCAAACGTCGTTGGAACGAGATGGAACCGGCCGAGGCCCGACGTGCCCTGAGTGCCGCGACCTGGGTCTCGCTTGGGGTCGACGAGACCACGGCGCCGCTCCGCGATGCCACGCCGCCGCTCGATCCGGTGTCCGCCTTCGCCGATTCAGCCGGGGCCGAAGGGGCCCGCGCCTCGCGCGATGGGCGCTTGGTAGCGTACGCCAAAGCGGTCGACGGCTGGCCGGGGCTCTATGTGTACGATCGCTCCGCCCGGAGCGAGCGGCTGCTGATCGGAGGCGCCGGGGCAGGTCCCCTTGGTTACCTGCGCGTGGCCACGCTGGTATCAACGCTCGATACGCTCGACACCTTCACGAGTGCCCGTGAGTCCGGGGCGCCGCTCAGTCGAAGCGGCGCCTCTTATGTGCGCACCGTGCGGCGCGTCGCCGGTGGCGCCTGGGAGCTGACCGACAGCTGGCGCGACAGTGCCGGCGCGATCACTACCACCCAACTTGCGCGCACGGCGCGAGGCACCCTGGCGATTGAACGCGAAGCGGTTCGCTCGCGCCTGGACTCGGCGTCGCTGCTGACGACCGGGGGTCGTGCCACGGGGTGGGTGGTCCCGGAAGGGCAGCCGCCCCGCTTGTTCGAATACCCTGCTGTCCCTCCTCTCTACGCGCGCCCCATGGTCGTGGCGGCGATCGCGGCGGCCCGACCGGTGGTGGGATCGGTGTTTGTGGCGCCAATGCACGCGCTGTACAGCACGGCCGGCCTGACCGACGCCGTCGACTCGATTCTGGTCATCCGCCGGGATTCGCTGCCCCGAGAGGGCGGGCACACGGCCGTGCTGGTGCTGCAGCACGCCGACGGCCAACAGTCGTGGGTGGATGAGGGCACCGGGCGAATCCGCGTCGCCCGGGGCGCGGCCGGCCCACGCCGCTGGTGGTGGCACGTGGTGCGGGGATACTCGGTGACGGCCGTGCCCTGACTGCGCTCTTACATCGGATAACGAAATCGGCTCCATGACTTCAGGATGACCGCCTCGCCATGGATCGCGAAGTCAGATCCAGACCTTGGCGAAGTAGGCGTCGAGGTCGATCGTCAGTGCCGGGGCCCCCGCCACCGGCTCCCAAGTGATCGATCCGGTGATGAGTTCGGGCCGGGCATCGGTGGGACCCCACCGTTCGATGACCTTCGCGTCCAAATCGACAATCCAGTACTGGTGGACCTGACTTCGTTGGTAGCGGCGGCGTTTGGTGACTCGGTCGTACCGTGCCGTCGAGGGCGACAGGACTTCCACAACCAGCAACGGGATCGGGTAGTCGGGCCAGTCGACCGGCTCCTTTCCGGCGACCAATCCAGCGACGAAGAGATCGGGTTGGAGCAGTTGTCCGGTCTTCAGGTCGAGGTCCGCGGGTGCCATTCCCGTGGTGCCGAGTCGATGCTTTTCGACGAACGGAGCGACGATCAGGTGGAGTTGCCAGACCCCTCGCTGATGGCGACCTCTGGGCGCTGGACTCACCAGCAGCTCGCCGTCGACAAGTTCGTAGCGGTTCCCGTCGTCCGGGAGGGCGAGTACGTCGTCGCGGGTCCAAACACGGGCCGGGATCGGCATGGCCATACGGTACGCTCGGCGGTCGGGGGAAGGCAAGGGGGCATGCCTCCAATGTCGCGTCTTCGGCGGGCACCTGAATAACCGTTTCGACTGCGAAATGGAGCCCTTTGTCCGCGGTGACTAGCAACCCACCAGTCTTGGGTCGACGGGGAATAACCGACATAACGCGGGTGTGCAGGCGGGCCGCGCTGGCGCACGACCGGTGCAACTCGCCGCCACGAGCGCGAGGGATGCCAGCCGCCCGGCGAGATGCACGAAGTACGCTGAAATAGGGCCTCTCTCTCCGATCAGTGCGAGCGGAGGTGCTGCTGCCCTCCAACCGCATACGCCTCCTTCAGCCACCCGCTGACCTCCGCGTCGACATCCGCAGGCGTGAACAGCCGAAAATGGTGGACATGATTGCGTCTGGAGATCGTCTCAATCTTGCGGAAACGTCCGTGCTCCACCCGACGTGCCAGCACGACGTGCCCGTCGACCCACTGGCGGCGTGGCGTGAGTTGAGCGAACGACATCCGAACCTGAAAAGCGATCCGGGTCTTCTCCGGCAGTACTGTCACCGGTCCGTGGCGCCGCACCGCGGTGAGTACCGCTTCGAACACCGCCCGAACAACCGGCGGCTTGCCCGCGAAATGAGACGCGAGCGAGTACCGTCCGCAGGCGTGGGACTGATTGCGATTCGCGAACTGTCGACGGCACTTGCTGCAGCGCCAGAGCGGCCGTGCCGAAGGGCTCACCGATCTCTCCGATTCGTAGCCCGCGCTTGACGCGTCACGAGCGATACCAGCGCAATGGCTCTGAGTTCTCTCGCATGAGGATCTTCTTCACCTCGAGATCCAGTTGTACGGTCTTGGCCCACCAGTTCGCCGTGGCGCCACCGGGAAAGAGGTCTTGAGGAAGCTGAGAACGCACCGCCTTGAACATCTCGGCTTGCGTCAGGCCCGGCGACCGCCTTGGCAGGACTGCGAGGAGGGCCCGACGCATCGCGTCGTACTTGTCAGCCTTGATTCGGGTCGTCCGCCCGGGCACGTTGACATTGCTGACTTCAAGCCGCTTTGCAACGCCGCCCTTGGGCTTCCCTTTGCCCATCGCGTCACGCATAGCCTGATAGCCAGCGGCGTATGCCGAGACCGGGAGCCGGGCCACGGTGCGCTCGACCACATCCAGCGCGAGGGCCGGCAACGTCTTGAAACGGAGGCAGCCTTGCCCCATGTCCAACTGCTTGCCGCTCTTTTCGTATTGCGCTTTAAACCACTCCAACAGTGCCGGCTGTCCATAGAAGCAGATCATGTGTAGCGCCATGTACGACTTCTGGGACGCCAGGCTGATGATCGGTAGGGGCTGCTTGGGGTTGCCGCCATAGCCCGCAGGGTACCTGGACAGCGGAACGAACCAGCTGATCATCCCGAACTGGATGCCTTCCTGGTATCCCGGTGGCAGGGCCCGGTTGATGCCCCGGCGGACTTCGTTCAACGCGTCACGGCGGTCCGCGGGGAGTGCGGCAAGGTATTCAGTCACCGGGGACGCTGGCATGGGGCACGCCTTCCATAACGGTTGCGACGGGGCAGCTGTAACCTCAGAGGCCCGCTTCGTGGCTCAACCACCAAATCCTCGTCTGCTGCAGGGGTGGCGGCAGCCCCAGCAAACTAAGCCAATCCTCCGGCGTTGTGGCGCCACGGACCGGTAGCAGCAAGCGCTGGTCATGCCTCAACAGCAAACGAGAACACTTCTAATCTGCAGGCGCTTCCGCGACTCCGGCCGGCGCACGATCGGGGGTGACGGCCCGAAAGCCGGGGGGAAAAGGCGAAACGTCGTGAGCTTGAATCTCGCCAGGACCGCTGTCAACACTGAAGTAGGGGCCCGGTCCCAGCCATCCGTCGGGGATCCACTGCGAAAACCGTGACGGCTCCAACTCCTGAGGGATCAGTGCTTGGGGCAGTCTGCCAAGCACGGCCGCGGCTTGTCCGAGGTGTCAACGGAACCGGGGCATCGATAACTGATCAGCCCAAAGAGCTAAGGCTCCTGTCAATCCTTCGAGCCATTGTTCGGCCGGCGCCCATCGTTAGGTTTCCTTCTAAGGCGAGGCGGCAGAACCTACTACGGGAAGCTTGCGCGGCAACCATGGCTTGCGGCGACTCTGCCGGCCCCGTTCCGGCGATCCTGCCGCCGTTCTGCCTACGGGGGATCGTGGTGGAACGCATCGGTCTACGTTGGACGACATTCACTCGGAGGAATAAATGCATTTCATCAGAACGCTGCCGACGTCGGCAGGCTTGTTGCTCGCTAGTGCCGCGACAGCGATGGCGGCACCGCTCGCGCTGCTGCAGGATCCGACTCTCAAAGTCGAGGTTCAAACCAATGCCACGCATACTGTCTGGTATGCCAATCCAGTGTGGATCGCGATCGGGGGCATTGCTGCGTTGTTGATCGTCGTGCTTGCTGTCGTCGCCGCTCGCGGCCGCGGAGGAAATACTACGGTCGTTCGCTAATCGAACCGCAGTAGGTGCCACGGTGGGGGCCAGAGAGCCACGGCCGGGGTCCCCACCCTGCTCCGACTGAGAGCCCGCGCGGCGCGCGGTATCGCGTGGGCCAACTTATCTCTGTCGGCGAGAGTCCACCTCTCGCCGTTGACCGACGAGCGCCGACTTGCATGGGTCGTGAGTGGCGAGCCCCACGCCGAGCCGGTGGATCTCTTCGATCCGCCGCCGCAACGAAGGTTCCTTCGCTCCCTCCAACCACTCCGCCGGTGGCTCGGTGTCGATTACTCCGAATGCGCGGACCGACCGCGGAGTGTCAACGCGGTGGTGAATCGACGCGATCGCCGTCCCGCTCCTTGCTGAGAAGCCGCTCGGCAAAATCCAGCCGTTCCTCCAGTTCCTCGACCCGCGAACGCATTCCGGCCACGGCTTCCTGCGAGTGCGCGTCCTGGTCGAGCGTCCGTTGCCACTGTTCGTCCAGGCCTCCGGTCCGCAGTCGCGCCTGAAGGTGTCGCGCGCCGAGCGCAAGACCGGCCGCGAGGAGGGCGTGACCGGTGGCATGCCACGGTTCATCGGGTCGAGCGGCGAACCACACGGCGGCGAGATTGGCGATGGAGAGGACCCAGGTGACCGGGATCCAGGCGCGGTGTGTGAACCACATAGATGCCTCCAGTCTTGCGAGTCGTGCCGGTCGGAGTGCGGGCCTTGGGTCACTGCTTGACCACCACCCCACCCTTGAGGACGAAGCTGACCCGTTCGAGCAAGCTGGGATCGATCAATGGATCGCCCGGCACGGCGATCAGGTCGGCGAGGAAACCCGGCGCCACCGCGCCGATCCGGTCACTCATCCCGAGGAGGTCGGCGGCGTTCTTCGTCGCGGTGAGGATCGCCTCCATCGGCGACATGCCCCACGCCAGATAGTCGCGAAATTGCTTGGCGTTCTCGCCGTGCGGCAGCATGCCGACGTCGGTGCCGAACGCGATCTTGACCCCGTGCTTCCGCGCCAGCCGAAAGGCGGCCTCGTGTCCTTGGACGATCTTGGCCAGCTTCTCGAGGATGATCTTCGGGTATCCCCACCCCGGCGCCCGCTCGAGGAACCAGCGGTCCTCGTAGGAGTCCTTGACGAGATAGGTGCCTCGCTCCGCCATGAGCCGGGCCCCTTCCTCGTCGAGAAAGGTGCCGTGGTCGATCGACGCGACGCCGGCCCGAACCGCTCGCTTGATGCCCTCGGCACCGTGAGCATGGGCCGCCACCCGACGTCCCCAAATCCGGGCTTCATCCACCACGGCATCGAGCTCGGCTTGGGTATAGAGCGCCGCCTCCACGGATTCCTCTTCGGACATCGCGCCCGCGGTCGCCATCACCTTGATGACGCCGGCACCGTACTTGACCTCGAACCGAATCTTCTTGCGAATCTCGTCAACCCCGTCGGCGACGCCGGAGAATTCATCGCTGTGGAGGTAGGGCGAGAGGCCGTTGGCGTCGCCGTGACCGCCGGTGGCGCTAATGCCCATCGTGGCGGCGATGATCCGGGGTCCGACGATGTCGCCCCGATCGATGGCGTTTCGGAGGCTCACGTCGACGAACTGGGGTGCGCCGAGGTCGCGAATGGTGGTGAACCCCGCCTCGACCGTGGCCCGGGCATAGGTCGGCGCCAGGATGGCCGCGTCGACGAAGGTCCGCCGGAACTGATCGTCGCTGGCGCCGGGAGCCATGGTGATGTGGGTGTGACAGTCGATCAAACCCGGCAGCACGGTCGCCCGCGAGAGGTCGATCACCCGGGCACCGGCGGGAATCGGAATGCCGGCTCCCACGGCGACGATCCGTTCGCCTTGAACGAGAATCACCACGTTGGCGACCGGGGGCCCGCCGCGGCCGTCGATCAGGTGTCCCGCTTTGATGGCCACCGTCGTCGCCGGTGCTGCGGGTTTGCCCGCTTGGGCGCCGAGGGGGGCGACCGTCGTTGCCAGTGCCAGCCAAACTCTTGGGTTGACCATTATGCTCCATGGATGAGGTGACGCAATCAGACTGGACCAAGGTCCCCGTCGCCCTGCGTGCGCTTACATCGGATACCGAAACCGGTGCTCCATGACCACCGGTGCCGGCGTACTCCCCACCCGCCCCGGCTTGAACCGCATCTTGCTGTACAGCACCGCCGTCACGTTGGTGACCGGCCCCGACCCCGGCCCGCTGACCGTCAATCCCGTCCGGTCCACCTTGCCGTCCGTCCCGACCAGGAAGCGCACCGTGACGGTGGCCTTGTGGTTGGGGAAGCCGACTACGCTCGGGACCCGCGGCCAGGGCATGAGCGGAACGGGCGCGGTGACCCCGGCCGCCAGGTACCAAACCGGCTGGCCCGATTTGGCGGACACCGAGGCCGCCTTCCGCGCTTCGGCCAGCGCCGCCTCCGGCGTGCCGGGCCAGTCGAAGAGCTGGCTGAACAGCGTCAGAAAGACGGCGACGCCTAACGGGATGACCCCCGCCATCACGAACTTCCGCGGCGTCTGCCGGACCGTCCACGGGGCCGGCGGCAGCGGACCGAGGGCCGCCTCGTCGAATCCGGCCGGCGCCGACGGAAGCACCGGGATCTCCAGAGCGGCGGGTGCCTTAAGTGGCGGCGCCAACGTAGCCAGCGAAACAGGACCGAGTGCCGAGTGCCGAGTGCCGAGTGCCGAGTCCCGAGTCCCGAGTGCCGAGCTCATTGTAGAATCTCCAATCGGACGGCCGTTGCGTTGTCGGGGCCACCATGGGCCAGAGCCATGTCGAGCACCCCTTTGGCATCGGGCGCCTCGAGCGCGGTTTCGAGCGCGGTCTCGCTTCCGCTCGCCGCGAGGACGCCATCGGTAATCAAGAGATAGACGTCACCCGGCCAACACTTGTCGGTCAGGTCGGTGACCAGTTCCGCCGGGAGTGCGGGGACGCCGGCGCCGACCGCATGAGTGAGTCTCGGGACCAGTTGACCCGATCCGTCAGGGAAGGCGACGGCGTGGTCGGTGGTCAACACCTTCCAGAGACCGTCGCGCCGGCGGTAGCAGCGGGTATCCCCGACATGCAGGAGGACGAAGGCCCGGGCGGTGATGACGAGCGCGGTGCAAGTGGTCCCCGCACCCGCTAGACCGGGGTCGAGCCGTCCAACTTCCTCGAGTTCCCGCCGGGCATCGCCTAACGCTTCGGTCAGGCCCGCGGCAAGGTCGGCCGCCGTGACGTCGAGGGCCCAGCGCCCGACGGTGGCGGCCAGCCGGGTCGCGACGCGCGCACTCGCATGGTCGCCGCCTTGGTGGCCGCCAAGGCCGTCGAGCACCCCGGCCAAGAACGGGCGGGTGGCGTCGGCGAGGGCCCACGGCATCGCGGCGGCATCGTTCCGAACGGTGCGGGTGCCGAGCACCGCGATGTCTTCGTTCCGGCTCCGGGTCGGCCCACAGGACGATGCCGCGCTGGCGGTGAGTACCCGGGGCGCGGTCACGTGATCGCCTCGACCCGGAAGGCGAGCGAGCCGAGTCGGACCTGGTCCCGCCCCGGCTCGATCGGCTGGCTGGCGTTCTGGGCAAGGGGAGCTGCCGACCAGGTGCCGTCGGCGCTCACCATCGTCGAGCCCCGCCCGGCCAAGTCGGTGATGCTCCACGTTCCGGTCGCGCTGCGGCGGAACTGGCAGTGCCGCCGGGACAATCCCTTGTCGTGGAACGGATCGAGCAGGATCGCGAACGGCCCCTCGCCGCGTCCGACAATGGTGTCGGGGTCCACGTCGAGCGGGGGCAGCGCGACACCGCCTAACGCCACCAGCCGGAGCTTCCGGGCCAGCGCCTGCACCGTCGTGCCCTGAGCCGAGTGGGACGGCGGTTTCGTGGCCGGGGCACTCGAGCCGCGGCGTGGAGGCGGGGCCACGGTGGGTGTCGCGACCGGGCCGGCCGTCGGCGCGGCCCCGCCCTTGGCGGGCGGCCGGACCACCGCGGCCACCCCGTGGGTGACGCACTTCTCCCCCGGCCGCGCCAGCTCGCCGCAGGTTGGGCAGGCGGCCAGCGGCCGGCCGCAGGTATCGCAGAACGCGCCGTCGGCCGGCACTCGCGCGGCGCAGTGAGGACAGGGGGCGAGGGTCAGCATGCGTTCCCCCGGGCATCGAACGAGGTCGGGATATCCTCCGCCAACACCAAGCGGCGCTCCTCTGCGGAGACACTGGCCAGATCCCGGCTTAACCGTGGGGCCAGCCGGCTGGCCAGCCGGTCACGGATGGCCGACGAGATCACCTGCGCCATGCTGGCGTTCCGGCTCGGGAGGAGTTGCGCGGCCGCCGGGCCCCGGAGCAGCGCCAGCACCGCGGCGTCGGCCTCGGGTGTGAGCGTGAGTCCCGCTCCGCGGATGACTTGGCGGGTAATCGAGTGGACGTCCTCGGGGCTGTAGTCCTGCAACTCGAGCACCGTGCCGAACCGGCGCGCCAGGCCGTCATCCAAGGCCAGGAAGCCGTCGATCACATGCGGATACCCGGCCACGATCATCACGAACCGGCCCTTGGCGTCAACCAGGTGCGGCAGAAGTTCGCGGGCCACGTCGACGCCTTGCGGCTGGCCGAGTAACCCCGACACCTCATCGAGGAAGAGGACGCCGCCGATGGCCCGCTCCACCAACTCGCGCACCGCCTGGGCCGCCGCGCCCTGAATTCCCTTGATCAATTCGGTGCCGCGGACTTCCTCGACGTGCGGCCGTGGTAACATCCCGAGCCCATAGAGCAGCGATCCCATGATCCGCGCCACCGTGGTCTTCCCGGTACCGGGGCTGCCCTGGAGTAAGATGTGTTCGAGGGGCGGCGCCGCGTCGGCCCCTTCCTCGAGCTCCGCGCGCCACAGCAGGAGGTTGCCCCGCAACCGGCTGATCACCTCGGCCAATCGCGGCTGCCCCATCAGGGCCCCGAGCTTGGCCTCGGCTTCGGCTAGCGCGGCCTCGGGGGTCTGGCTGGTGGCCGCCCGGGGCAGGAGGATGTCGCTCTCCACGAGCACGGTCGCATCGGCGGTGGGATCGGCGCCGGTTCGGGCCACTTGATTGGCAATGCACGCGCTCAAGAACTCGCGGGCGCCCCGGGCATTGGCGAACGCCGGCAGCGCCCACCGCCGCAACAGGCGCATCAATTGCCGCATCCGGTGCTCCGCCCCGGGTGTGAGCGTCTTCCCGGCGTCGGCCGCCATGGTGAGAAAGATCGAGGAGAGCGTGTCGGCGTCGTAGTTTTTCAACAGGACCCGATAGTGCTCGGGAAACCGGCTCGGCATGCCTTGGTCGAGCGCCAGCACCGCGGGGAGGCTGCTGGTGTACCCGCCTAACACGCAGAGGAACTGGCCCCGCTCGTTCTCGAGCCGCGGCAATAGGGTATTGAGGATCTCGCGCTGGAAGTTGTGCCCACCGGAGTCGGCCATCTGGTGGGCCTCGTCGAGGAAGAGCACGCCGCCCCGCGCCTTGTCGATGGCCTCGTTGACCTTGCCCGACGTTTGGCCCACGTAGCCCGACTGGAGCGACGCGGGGTTGGCGAACTCCACCATCCGCTCGGTCGGAAGAATCCCGGCCCGGCAGAGCAGCTTCGGCAGGAGCTTGGCAATCGTGGTCTTGCCGGTGCCGGCATTTCCCATCAGCATCAGGTGGCCGTCGAGCACCGGCCGCTTGGGGTCACGGGCTTTCCGCTCCTGCGAGGCCCGGATGATCTGCTTGAGCTGCTCGCGCACGGCGTCGATGCCCTTGAGTGCGTCGAGTTGGGCAAACAACTCGTCCAGCGACACTGGTTCGTCCACCGGCCCCGCGATGTCCTCGGGTGCGAGCACCTGTCCCCGCTCGCCCGCCTGGGCCAGCCGGGTCCGGGCGGCCTGGGTGGTCTGCCGTACCAACTCCTCGGCGGCGTGGCCGTGACGCCGGGGCAGGTCGACGGCGTTCACGAGGAACCGGCACCGCGCGGCCAGCCGGTCGCCGGTTGCGTCGTCGATCGTCCAGCCGAGTTGGGTCAGCCGGGCGCGACTCACCGCGGCCAACGTCTCGGCGGACCAGTCGTCGAGCCGGATCACTTCACTGAAATGCCGCGGGAGCGGGGAATCGCCGCGGAGGAAAGAAGCGAAGGGGCCCGGCACGCCGGTGACCAACACCAACGGATCGCTCCCGTCGCCCCGATTGGCCAGGGCGTCGAGCAGGTCGAACAGCGCTTGCTCCCCGCCGCTCGGGACGTCGGGCGCCGGGAGAAGACGGTGAGCTTGGTCGACGATCAGCGTCCCACCGGCCGCCGAGGCCAGCAAGTCCTCGGGCTTCTGCGAGCGGATCTCGCGCGCGGTCACGATCGTGGCGCCGCGCCGGGTCAATCCCTCCTGCTCGGCGCAATCGGCAATGGCCCGGGCCAGCCGCGTCGTGCCCGCTCCCGGCGAGCCGAGGATGAGGCGATGCGACCTCGCGGCATGTCCCTGTTGGCGGACGACGATGGCGTCGCGAAGCTGGTCGCGGATGGTCTGGCCGAGCTCTCCGATGCCGACCAAGTCGCCGAACGGGTCGCCCCGGATGGCCAGCCGGTCGCCGCACCCCTTGCAGAACCGCGCCTCATCGCGATTGCCGGTGGAGCAGCGGGGACAGTCGGGCGGCGGGGACGTCACGCTCGTCATGCCGCGGCCGCCGTGACTCCGCCGGGGATGTCCTCGAGCTTGACCTGACCGGGGTCGGCCGCCGTCGCGACGACGGCGTGCATCATCAGCCACCGCTCGGTGAACGAGGCGCGGGCGTGCGATTCAGCCTCGGCACCCGCCTTCCGAACCGAGGTGGCGAGATCGGGCGGCATCTGGTGCTGCTCCACCTCGGCCTTGCTGACGACGCGCCGGACATGGCGCCGCCGGACCAACAGCGCCACGCCGAGCACCGCGGCCACCAGCACTCCAATCACCATGCGGTTCGAGGGGCTTCGCCAGACTGGAATCGATGCCGCCAGCACGGCGCCGCCGACGAACAAGCCCACGACCGCCACGAGCTTTCGGCGGGTGGCGAGCCACCCGATCACCCCCGTAAGCACGGCGGCGATGCCACCGCTCACCACGTCGATGCGCCCGGTCGACGGATCAAACGGGATCGCCGAGAGGAGCCCCATGCCGGCGGCCCAGTAGAAGAGGTAGTTGGCCCGGGAAATCCACCGCTTCTCTTGGTGCGGTAGACCCTTGGGGAGGTCAGTGAGCGTCTGGACGTGCGGGGTTCCCCGGAGCGAAATCGCCTTGTCGGCAAGGGCCTTGAGGCGGGTGTCCCGGGTCTTTGCTTCGGCGGCGACCAGCTCGCGGCCAAGAGTGTCCAGTCGGGTATCCTCCGCGCTCCACCGGGCCAGCGCGGGCACCCGAAAGGCGGCCAGGGCCCGCCGGAGATCGCCGCGCCGGGCGATCAGTTCGGACAAGACGTTAGGCGCTTTCTTGTGGTGGAAGAAGGCAATCTGGAGCGTGTTGGCTAGCTGGGCTCCGATTCGGGCGAGCAGCGCGTCCCACCAAGCCGGCGCCGCGGCCCGGGCCGCCGCGGCGGCCACTGCGAGGGCGGTTGCCGCCTCCAGTTGGACCACGGTGTCCTGATCCTTCGCGGCGGAGGTTCGGATCGCGTTCAGTCGCTCGGTGAAGGCTTTGTCGGCGGCATCGAGCACGGCGACATCGCCGGGGTCACCGGAATACGCGGGCAGGGCGGCAAAGCAGGTGGCCAGCACGGCGCTGAGCGGTTTCTGGGTGGCCTCCCACTCGGCGCCGAGGAGCGCGCACACCACCGGTCGCCGGGCGCCGGCCGTGGGGCCGCCGGCGAGCCAGGCCAGCGCCGCCGACTCGAAACGCTGGTCTTCCACCACGCGCCACCAGGCATCGAGGAACTTGCGGATCTGCTCGATGGTCGCCTGCAGCGCCGGCGGCCACATTTCGTCGTGCCAGCTGTCCTCCGGGTTG
Organism: Gemmatimonadota bacterium; assembly: GCA_031431925.1. Taxonomy (GTDB): domain Bacteria; phylum Gemmatimonadota; class Gemmatimonadetes; order Gemmatimonadales; family GWC2-71-9; genus SHZU01. The sequence continues at coordinate 12,725 of JANPEL010000409.1, forward strand.
ACCAGCGGCGCCCCGAGCACGGCCGGTATCTGGTTGAGGACGCAAGCGATCCAGTCGGCCGCGGGCACCGTGCCGATGACCGGGGCACTCAACGCCCGCAACCGTCCGCCGCGTCCAGCCGAGCCGGGGCGCTGGGTCTCGAGCCACAGCAACAGCGGGTCGGCCGGGTCGCGGAGCTTGTAGAACAGGGGCAATGCCCGCGACTCGAGTCGCCCGATGAACGCGTTGAGGTCGGCGACGACCGTCCCGTCACTGTCCCGCCACGATCCGGCGGTGGCGTACTGCATCAGGTAGTGCCTGATCAGCGCCGTGGCCTCCGGTTTGCCCTCGCGGACGTCACCGTGGATCTCGGCCATGGCCTCGCGGAGTTCGTTCTCCGGACGGGTGGCCAGGTAGAGCCAGAGCGGGTGAGCCGGATCGGTGAGTCCTTTGGGACGCGATTCATCGCCCTCCAGCCAGGCACTCAGTGCCGCGTAGTCCCGGCACTCGGTCCCGTCCGGCGCCGCGAAGGGGAGTGTCGGGTCGAGCAGGTAGGCGGCTTTTTGTCGCCCCGCCGCGCGGTTCTTGGGAAACTCTTTCTCGACGATATCGGTCAGGTCGGCGACCATCCCGGCGTCGGAACTGGCCCACTCCCGCATGTTCCAGGCGTAGAGGAATCGCTCGCCGGCGACCGGTTCGTCCCGGAGGAAGCGGGCGAGTGCGGCCGGGGTCTCCACGTCGTACGGATTGCCCTGGGCCGGCCTGACCGTTAGGCGGGGATAACTGACCGAGCGGACCGTGGTGGTCCGGGGGATCGCCTCGCCGGCCGCCCACCGCTTGATCCCGTCGTAGCTGAGTCGGATGTTGGCCGGCAGCAGCAACGCCTCCACCAGGCTCCGGAAATCCAATGGCAGGTCGTCGGGCATCGGCACCGCCCCGCGCGACTTGAGGGCGATCTGGTCGGCCTCGCGCCCGACGAACGGGTGGTGGCCGGCCCACAACGTCAGGACCATGATGCCGAGGGCATAGAAGTCGGCGGCCTCGCCGACCACCACGCCGTCGCCCATTGGGAGCAACTCCTCCGGCGCCATGAACGGGAGCTTGCCCCGGATCGTGACGCTCCGGGCGGCACCTTCGCTCATGATCGACGAGGAGCCCAGGTCGGCCAGAACCAGCCGGGTGTGGGCGGCGTCGAGCCAGAGGAAGTTGTCGGGCGAGACATCGCGGTGCACGGCGCTTCCGACGGTGTGGAGGACGTGGAGCGCATCGGCCGCTTGCAGGGTAACGAGCCGGAGCCGGGCCGGGTCCCGCATCGGGCCCGGGGGCGAGAGCGTCCCCCCCTCGGCGTAGACCAGCAGCTCCCACGCTCGCGGCTCCGCGTGGGGATCGGCGTCGATCAGGCCGATCACCGCGGTCGGCGGGAGGATCCGCCACCGGGCGAGCACATCGGCCTTCGGTCGGGCCCCGTGGGTGTAGAGCTTGAGCACGGCCACCGGCACCGGCCCGCCGTGGACGAG
>JANPEL010000410.1:0-6426 GCA_031431925.1 Gemmatimonadota bacterium
CGGAGTTGGCGCGCGGTCACCGGCGGCGACGGATCGGCCGCCCCGATCCCGGAGTTCGTGGGCAATCCAGACCTGAAGCCGGAACGGGCCGCGGAAATCGAAGTCGGCGCCGACGCCGGGTTGATCGGCGACCGGCTCGGGTTCGGCATCACCGCGTTCTCGAAGACCACCAAGGACGCGATCCTGCTCCAGAGTTTGGCGCCTTCCCTCGGGTTTGCCGGGACCCAGTTCGTCAACATCGGGGCGGTGCGGAACCGCGGGATCGAACTCGAGACCTACGGCCGGCCGCTCGAGAAGAAAGACGTGAGTCTCGATCTCCGATTCTCGCTGTCCTACATCAAGAACAAAGTTACCGACCTCGGTCTCGCCCCGGACGGGACTCCGAAGAAGTCCCTCGGAGCGGGCCAGGCCACCTTGAACGATCCGGTGAATGCGCGATACCACCGCAAGGTGATCGCCGCGACCTACGATCCGGCCACCCGCCGGGCCATCAACGTCCTCTGTGATGACGGGGTTGGCGGTCCGGGTGTGGCGTGCAGCTCGGCGGCGCTCGTGTTGGGCGGGCAGTTCGACCCGACCACCGAAGGCGCCTTCAGTGCGACCGTGACGCTTTGGAACCGGTTCCGCCTGTATGGCTTGGCCGACTTCAAGGCCGGCAACGTCCACACCGACAACAACCGCCGGGCGCTCTGCCAGGTGTTCTTCCGGTGCGACGAGAACTTCAATCCGGATAAGTATGACCCGAAGGTCGTCGCCGAGATCGCGACGGCCGGTACGGTTACCTCGTTCGTCACCAGCAAAGCCGACTTCATCAAACTCCGCGAGCTCTCGGTGGCGTATCAGCTGCCCCGCGGCATCGCGAAGTGGTTCCGCGCCGCGGACGGCAACGTGTCGTTCTCGGCCCGGAATCTCCATACGTGGACAGGGTACAGCGGGCTCGATCCTGAGTCGTACTTCGTCACCCAGCAGTTTGTCCGGCTGGAACAGGACCAGACGCCTCAGCTCGCGTCGTTCAACGTCTCGCTCAACCTGACTTTCTGACCAATCGAGGAACTGATTATATGCGTACTTCCTTCATGAGACTCCTGAACCGCGGGGCCGCTGCCACCGGGCTCGTCGCGGGTCTGGTTGGATGCGGCCAGTTGCTCGATCAGGCCGCGCCCAGCCGGGTGCTCGAAGAAACCCTCCAAGGCCCAGCAGCCGCCAAGCTCATCGTGGACGGCGCCCGCGCGTCGTTCGGCTGTGTGCTCCAGGCGTATGTCACGGGCATGGGCTTGTTCACCGACGAACTCGAAGACACCCAGCTCGGCGCCGCCGGCTGGGACTGGGACCGCCGGAGCATGCTGAAGGTCGGCGGAAACTTCGCCACCGCCGGCTGCGATCAGGCCCAGCAGTTCGGGATCTACACCGCCCTGCAGACCGCCCGCTACACGGCCGATCTGGCCTCCACCAATCTGGCCAGCTTTACGGACACCGAGGTGCCCGGCCGCGTGGCGCTCCTGTCGACGGCGTCGCTGTTCTCAGGATATTCGCACCTGCTGATGGGCGAAGGCTTCTGCTCAGGCACCGTGGACGGCGGGCCGGAATTGACGCCGGCCCAGGTCTTTGCCCTGGCCGAGACCAAGTTCACCGAGGCCATCGCCTCGGCGACCACCGCCAACAACACGCCGCTCCTGAACGCCGCGCGGGTTGGCCGGGCTCGGACTCGGCTCAACCTCGCCAAGTTGCCTGGGGCGGCCGTGGTCACCGGCAAACTGACGGAGGCTCGGGCCGACGCGGCGCTGGTCCCGTCAGGCTTTGTGTACAACGTCCCGTATAACAGCGCGTCCACGTATTCCCGGAACATGTTCTATACCCGGAATACCGAGACTCGGCTCTACGGCGTGGCCCCGAGGTATTGGGCCATGACATTCAACGGGACGCCTGATACCCGGGTCAGAGTCACCCAAGGCTCGATCGGGGCCGATAACCTGACGAAGAACGTCTACTTGGCCCAGAAGTACAATTCCCAGGCGGCGCCGATTGCCCTTGCCAAGTATCAGGAAGCGCAGCTCATCGTGGCGGAGGCCGACTACCATCTGGTCGGCGCGTCGGCGGCCGTGCCGATCATCAACGCGCTCCACACGGCGGTCGGGCTCCCGGTCTTCGCCAGCACCGATGCAACCGAGATCCTCAATCAGATCATCGAGGAGCGGTCGCGGGAAATGTTCCTCGAGGGTCACCGAGCGTATGACACCAAGCGGTTCAATCTGCCGCTCAACCCGGCGGCCGGTACGGGCTTCATGCCGCCGAATCCGGATGGCAGCCTTCGGAATAAGGGCGGCCAGTACGGCGACCTCCGGTGCCTCCCCCTCCCGGACGTCGAGCGCGACAACAACCCCAACCTGACCCGGGGCCGCTAACCGGTCGGGTCGTCGAGGGAACGCAGTCGAAAGGGTCCGGGAAACCGGGCCCTTTTCTGTCCCCCCCCCAGCCGAGTGCCGAGCGCCGAGCGCCGAGCCCCTATACATTTACCAAACGTGCCAGCTCCGACCTTCGACGAAAGGGGACCCCGGTGATCCTCCAAAAGTTCTTCGGCGCCATCCGAGCCCAACTCAACAAGCTCGCCAACTTCTTCTGGGAAAAAGATCCCATCGCCCAGATGCAGTACGAGTACGACAAATCGGTTGAGCAGCTCAAGGAGGGCCGGCAAGGGCTCGAGCTGTACCGCGCCCTGGTGGAACGGGTCAGCCGACAAGTGGCCACCAACAAGGACCACGTCGCCAAACTCGAAGCCCAAATCAAGGCGTACCTCAAAGCCGGCGAGCGGGACACCGCCTCCAAGTTTGCCCTCGAACTCGAGAAGGCCAAGAAGGATCTGGCCCAGAACGAGGAGCAGTTGGGGATGCATGAAACGGCCTATGGCAACAACCTGAAGAAAATTCAGTTTGCCCACAAGAGTTTGCTGGGCGTCAAGGATAAGATTCAGAAGTACGATGCCGATCTCAAGATGAGCGCGGCCGAAGCGGAGATCGCCAAGCTGGCCGAGGATTTGGACTTCAACGTGACGACCGATTTCGGCCAGATCGAAGACGTCCTCCAGCGGAAGATCGATCAGAACCGCGGCAAGGTCCGGGTCTCGGCCGATCTTTCCTCTCGGGGCGTGGCGGAAATCGAGGCGGAGGAGCGAGTCGAGAAGTCGATGGCCGAGGACGCCCTCCGCCGGTACGAAGTGGAGCTCGGGATTCGGGCCCCGGAAACGACCCCTTTGGCCGATACGGTCAAAAATCTCGGGCCGGCGAACAAGGAAACCGCGTAAGTCACGCACTCGACGAGGAGTAGAACATGGCGGAAGGTGGACGGCCGAGGCCGGCATTTTTCGGAGTGGTTTTGCTGGTGGTGGTGGGCCTGGTGGCGCTCGGGCTGTACCGGTTTGGCGCCTTGGACAGTGTCATCGGGAAGCCCTCCGGTGGCGACTCGGCGATCGAGCTGCCGGCCGATGGCGGGGTCGAAGCTCCCGATGGCCAAGGGATCACGACGGTCAAGGAGTACAACTACGTCCCCGGCCAGCGGCTCCCCGAAGTCAAAGGGGTGTCGAACTACAAGCCGATGGCCGCCAACACCGTCCGGATGGCGCTGAACGTCTGGGCCGGCTGGGCCCCGCTGATCTATGCCAACAACGGCCTCAAGGCCGGGAAGGCCTGGAAGGACGGGGCCGGGAAGGACTTCAAGCTCGAGTTGGTCCTGATCGATGATCCGGTGGCCATGCGGGATGCCTACGCGGCCGGCGACATTCATATCGGTTGGGCCACGCTCGACATGTTGCCCCTGATGCTCGACGGCCTGAAGAAGGATTCGCGGACGATGCCCCGCGTGTTCCAGCAAGTCGACTTCTCCAACGGCGGCGACGGGATCGTGGTTCGGGAGAGTGTCCGCTCCGTGGCCGACCTCCGGGGCAAGTCGATCGTCTTGGCCCAGAACTCCCCCTCTCAGTTTTTTGCCTTGAACGCGCTCATCAACGGCGGGCTCCAGCCCGGTGATGTCGAATTCAAGTACACCCAGGATGCGTTTCAGGCCGCCGCCGCCTTCAACGCCGACAAATCGATCGCGGCGGTCGTCAGTTGGGCGCCCGACATTTACAACCTCTCCAAGGTCAAGGGCAATAAACTCTTGGTCACGACCGCGACGGCTAACAAACTGATCGCCGACGTTTGGTTTGCCCGGGCGGATTTTGCGAAGGATCACCCGGCGGTGATCGAGGGCCTGGTCCGGGGCATCTTCGACGGGATGGAGGCGCTCAAGGCGCAGGAGGCCAAGGTCCAAGTCGCCAAGTTGATGGCGACCGGCTTTTCGATTCCGGAAACCGATGCGTTGAGCATGTTGGGCGATGCCCACTCGACCAACTTCGCCGAGAACAAGGATTTTTTCCTCAACCAGAACAATCCCGCCAATTTCGAACGGCTCTGGAACACGGCCTACTATCTCTATCGGAAAATCGGAGCGGTCTCCGCCCCGGTGGCGTTCGATCAGGTCATGGACTTTACGGTCATCAAGAAGCTCGAGACCGAGCCCAAGTACGCCGGCCAGAAGAACGAGTACCAGGTCCAATTTGCCCCAACGACGGCGGCGCAGGTGCAGGGTGAGAGCGAGGCCATCCTCACCAAGACGGTGGTGATTCATTTCTATCCCAACTCCTGGGACTTGAAGAAGGTCATCGTCAAAACCGTGGACGGAAAGGAAAAGCAGGAGCTCTACGACCCGAATATCGACTTCGTGGTTGAGGAGGTCGGGAAGCTGGCCGGTCAATACGGCGCCGCCCGGATCGTGATCGAAGGCCATACCGATGGCTCGATGAAAGGCACGGTGCCCGGCACCCTGGTGCAGGAACTCTCCCTCAATCGGGCGAATGCGGTGAAGGAGGCCTTAGTTCGGAAGTTTACCAGTCTTCAAGCCAATCAGTTCCTGGCCGCGGGCAAGGGATGGGATCGTCCCGCCGATCCGGCCGATCCGCAGAATCACGCCAAGAATCGCCGGGTCGAGATCAAGGTCTACCCCGCCGAGGCTCAGTAGCTTGGGCCTGTTCGACCTCCGGGTATCGCCGCCCCGTTCCGTCGCCAAGTTGGTTGGCGCCGGGGCGGTGGCTTTGGTGGTACTGGTGTGGGCGGGCCTCACGGCCGGCTCGACGCCCGAGTCGCGCTTCATTTCACCGGTGGTGTTGCCGAGCCCGCTCGAGGTCGTCGGCAGTATCAAGAGTCTGGTCACCGAGCGGGCGTTGTTCGCGAGCATTGCCGCCACCCTCTATCGCGTTCTCGTCGGATTCGGTCTCGCGGTGATGGTTGGGGTTCCGTTTGGAGTTCTGGCCGGCTCCTGGCGGATGATCGGTGCGGCGGCGGCTCCGCTGGCGCTGTTTGGCCGGAACATCCCGATCGCGGCGTTGATTCCGCTCACGATTCTCTGGTTCGGGATCGGCGAGCCGCAGAAGGTGATGTTCATCTTCATCGCCTGTCTGCCATTCGTATTCTCCGATACCGTCACCGCCATCATTGGCGTGGCCGACCGGTACGTCGACACCGCGGAAACGCTCGGCGCTCGTCCCGGGCAGGTCATCCGGAAGGTGCTGGTGCCGTTGGCGCTGCCGGAGATTTACGACTCGCTCCGGAACCTGTTCGGCCTGGCCTTCGGATACATCATGCTGGCCGAGCTGATCAACGCCAAGTACGGGCTCGGCTATCTCCTGAGTACGAGTCAGCGGCGCGGGATGACCGAGCACATCATTCTGATCCTGGTAGTGATCGGGCTTCTGGCCTATGGGATCGACCGGTTGCTCTACTGGTTCCAGCGCGGGTTGTTCCCGTATCGGCGGGCCGAGTGACGGCGCCGGCCTCGGCCTCAGTGCCGGTCGTTCAGTTCACCAACGTGTCGAAGACCTACGACAACGGCTTGACCGCCATCCGGGACATCACGTTCACGGTCGAGGACCGGCCGGACCGGGGGGAGTTCGTCTCCATTCTGGGCCCGAGCGGCTGCGGCAAGTCGACGATTCTCCGCCTGATTGCCGGGCTTCGGCCGCAGCATCCGGCCACCGCCGGCACGGTGCTCGTCGGCGGGGCGCCGGTAACCGGCCCGGGATCCGACCGCGGCATGGTGTTCCAGGACTACACCGCGTTCGATCACCGGTCGGTGGTGGACAACGTGGCGTTCGGACTCGAGTGCCGGGGGGTGCCGAGCGCCGAGCGGCGGGAGCAGGCGCTCGAATGGGTCAAGCGGGTCGGGCTCAATGTCGACCGAGACGCCGACAAGTATCCTCATGAATTGTCAGGCGGGATGCGGCAACGGGTGGCCATTGCCCGGTCGCTCATTCTCACCCCGAAGATCATCCTGATGGACGAGCCCTTCGGCGCGCTCGACCCGACGACCCGTTACAACATGCAAGACCTGATCGTCAAG
>JANPEL010000411.1:0-4614 GCA_031431925.1 Gemmatimonadota bacterium
ATAGTCGCCCCCGCCCCAGTTGAGCAACGAGCCGTCGGAAAAAGCCTGGCCGTAGCCACTCGATCCGCGGGGATTGATAGAGACGACGCCGTAGCCGGCCGATGCTTGCTGCTGGCTCCGATCGGAAAATCCATACCCGAACGCCCCATGGGGTCCGCCATGGATGTTGAGAATCACCGGGTACGTGGCCCCCGGAACGAACCCAACCGGCTTCATCAACCACCCCTGCACCGGGGTGCCGTCGAAACTCGGGAACCAGAACATCTCGGCGTCCTGGAGCGCGACATCCCGCCGGAGGGGTTCGTTCAGGGTCGTGAGGCCCCGCTCGCGACCCGACCCGAGATCCAGCAAGAAGACCTCCGGCGGCTTGGCGGTCTCCGACCGGACGAAGGCCAGCTTCGACTGCCTGGCATCCAGGGACGGCGCACGCGACTGGGCCAACCCGCCCACCAGAATCGTGGCCAGGGAATCCGTGAGGCCGGCTTTGAAGATATGATTGGCCCCCCGGTCGCCAGCGGTGAAGAGAATCCCGTCGCTCCCCGGCAACCAACTGATCTCGGCAACCCGGCGGTCGAGTCCCGGCGCCAAGCGTCGGACCGGCCCGCCCGAGGCCGCCACCAGGTACGCCTTACTGTCCTCGGCCGGGCTGTCCTTGGTGTTGTTGGTCCGAACCCAGCCTTCGAACGCGATCCATTGGCCATCGGGCGACCACACCGGACTGAACTCGGCGCTCGGCGTCTCGGTGAGTTGCTTAAGACCCCCGGTGCCGACGTCAACAACGAAGATGTCGTTCGAGAACGTATTGTCCGGATCGGCGGAGCGGTCGCTGATGAACGCGATCCGTTTCGAGTCGGGCGCCCACGTGATCGAGTGTTCGTCGAACGACCCCGGCGTGAGCAGGCGGGGTGCTCCCCCATGACTCGCGACCACCCAGAGATGGGTCCGCCGGTTGTCGGTGAACCCGGTCCGCGTTTTGAGCATGATCCGCGAAAAGACCCTGACATCGCTGGCCGGGGGTGGTCCAGCCGGTTCGGCGGCCACGAAGGCAATCCACCGTCCGTCCGGCGACCACTCGAAGTTCTTGGCTGTTCCGCGACCGAGCCAGGCATTGGACTGCGGGGTCTCCACCAGAAACCGGTCAACGCCCGACTCGACCTGCCGGACCCAGATGCCGCTCCGGCCGTCCCGGCTTCCCGCAGAGGCGATTTCCCGTCCGCTCGGCGACCACCGGGGCGAACTCCCCTCCCACTGCGTCAGGACCCGGCCGGTTTCCGCGGCCACCAGGACGATCTCGCTCCGGTTCAGATTGGCGGCCAGGTCCGCCCGGCCCCGGACGTACACCAGTTGGACGCCATCCGGTCGAAGCGCCGGTTCCGACACCGAGATCAGGCTCTCGAGGTCGGCCTCCCTCCACGGCCGCCGGGTCTGGGCGGCCAACGTCGGGCCGGTCACGGCCAGCACGAACAGGACAGCGTTACGCATCAGATCCCTCCACGAGGTCCACCATGACCGGAGCATGATCGGACGGCAGCTTGCCCTTCCGCTCGTTCCGCTCGACCCAGGCCTTGACGCACCGGCCCGCCAGCGGCGCCGTCACATAGACATGGTCGATCCGAAGCCCGTTGCCTTTGGGAAAGGCCAGCATCCGGTAATCCCACCACGAATACGGCCCGGGACCGGGTTCAGTGAGCCGAAGCCCGTCGACCAAGCCCCACGCCCCGATCCGGCCTAACGCCGTCCGGGCGTCCGGGTGGCAGAGGACACTCTCGCGCCACTCTTCGGGACGCGCCACGTCGCGATCTTCCGGCGCCACATTGAAGTCGCCGGCCAGCACCAGCGGCTGGTTGGGCCGGTAGGTCCGGGCCAGATGCCGCTCAAGGCGAGCCATCCAATCGAGCTTGTAGGCCCACTTGTCACTCCCGACCTCCTGCCCGTTCGGGAAATAGGCCGAGATGATCCGGACGCCACCGACCGTAGCCGCGATCAGGCGGGCTTGGTCGTCCGGGCTGTCGTCGGCCATCCCGACGGAGACATCGGTCATCGGTTCCCGGGCCAGGATCGCAACTCCGTTGTAGGTCCGCTGGCCGAAAAAGGCCGCGCGGTATCCGGCCGCTTCAAGTTCAGCGAGCGGAAAGTCGGCGTCGGGGACCTTGAGTTCCTGCAGGCAGACGACATCGGGATTGGCGCGGCCGAGCCAGTCGAGAAGCCGGGGCAGCCGAGCGCGGATCGAATTGACGTTCCAGGTGGCGAGTTTCACCCTGGGAGGGTAGGCGACACGGGTCCCGGCGTCAATCGCTATATTCCGCCCTGACTCCGCACCTCACAGGATTTTCTCATGCCGCGCACGCTCTCGATCGTCATGGCCGTCGTCGCCCTGCTTCACGCTCCAGCCGCCGCCCAACGCAAACGCGACCCCGCGCCAACCCCGCCCCTGCCCTTGGTGAGCTCCGAACTCCTGGGCCAACTCAAGTACCGGTATATCGGGCCTGAGGGCAACCGGGTCTCCAGCGTGGCCGGTATAGCGCGCGATCCGAGCGTCTATTACGCCGGCGCGGCTTCCGGAGGGATCTTCAAGACCGTCGACGGCGGGATCCACTGGGAATCGATCTTCGACGCCCAGCCAGTGTCGTCCGTCGGAGCCCTGGCGGTGGCGCCGTCCGACCCGAACGTCGTCTGGGCGGGCACCGGCGAGCCCTACATCCGAAGCACCATTTCCGTTGGTTGGGGCATGTTCAAGTCGACCGACGCGGGAAAGACCTGGGCCAGGGCCGGCCTCGAGAATACCGGCCGGATCGGCCGCATCCAGATCCACCCGACCAACCCCGAAATCGTGTACGCAACCGCCGTGGGCCGGGGATACGGGCCTCAGCCCGAACGCGGCGTCTACCGAACCGTGGATGGTGGGAAGTCCTGGGAGCGGGTGCTGTTCGTCGATGACAACACCGGGGCGTACGCCCTGGTCATGGATCCCAACAATCCCCGGATTCTCTACGCCTCCACCTGGCAGTTCGTCGTCCACACCTGGGGCCGGACCAGCGGCGGGGCCGGGAGTGGGATCTGGAAGAGCACCGACGCGGGTACCACCTGGAAGCGGCTCACCGGCAATGGCCTCCCGACGAAGCCTATCGGCAAGACCGACCTCGCGGTGGCGCAGTCGAACTCCAATCGGGTCTATGCGCTGATCGAAACCAGCGACGGCGTTCCGCTCCCGGGGGTCGAAGCCGAGGCCGGTGAGCTGTGGCGTTCGGACGACGCGGGCGCCACCTGGCAGATGACCAGCAACGACCGGAACCTCGGCGGGCGGACCCAGTACTACACCCGCATGGCCGTGATGCCGGACAATGAAAACGAAGCCTACTTCCTGGCCGCGAGTTGGACCAAAACCCTCGACGGTGGCAAGACGTCGATCGATCCGCCGAACGCCGAGGTGCCCGGCGGCGACCACCACGACATCTGGATCGACGGCACCAACGCCAACCGGATGGCGGTCGGGCACGACGGCGGGATCTCGATCACGACCAACCGCGGCAAGACTTGGAATCAAGTCCAGCTCCCAGTGGCCCAGATGTACCACGTCACCGTCGACAACCGGATCCCCTACTACGTCTACGGCAACCGCCAAGACGGCCCCTCGGCCCGGGGACCGAGCAACAGCCGGATGTCCGGCTTCGGCGGGGACGCCGGCATTCCCCGCGGGCTCTGGCACTCGGTCGGTGGCGGCGAGAGCGGATGGGCCACGCCGGACCCGGAAGACCCCAACATCATCTGGTCGAGCGCATCCGGATTCGGGAGCGTCGGCGGCATCGTGTCCCGCTACGATCACCGGACCGGGATCGCGGAAAACGTCGAGATTTGGCCCGAGATGACTGCCGGGCATTCCGCCGCCGAAGTGAAGTATCGGTTTCAGTGGACCTTTCCCCTGGTGATCTCGCCCCACAACCGGAATAAGGTCTACGTCGGGAGCCAGCACGTCCACGCCACCACCGACGGCGGCAAGACCTGGCAGATCATCAGCCCTGACCTGACCCGGAACGACAAGAGCCGACAGGGCATGTCCGGCGGCTTGACCCCGGACAATATCGGCGTCGAGTACGCCGGCGTGGTGTTCGCCATTGCCGAATCGAAGCTTCAGGCGGGTCTGATCTGGGCCGGTACCAATGACGGGCTGCTCCAACTGACCCAGGACGGCGGCCGGACCTGGACCAACCTCACCCGGAACATTGCCGGCCTCCTCGACTGGGGCACCATCAGCAACATCGTCGCGTCGCGTTACGACGCCGGCACGGCCTACATCACGGTCGACGGCCATCAGGTCGATAACCGGGATCCTTGGGTCTACCAGACCACCGACTTCGGCAAGACCTGGAAGCTGATCGTCGGCGGCATCGGGAAGACGCCGCTCTCGTACGCCCATTGGATCAAGGAGGATCCGGTGCGGCGTGGCCTGCTCTACTTGGGGCTCGAGAACTCGATCTGGGTTTCGTTCAACGACGGCGAGTTGTGGCAGCCGCTCCAGAACAACCTCCCGCACGCGCCGGTTCATGACATTGCGGTGCAGGAACATTTCAACGATCTGGTGCTCGCGACCTATGGCCGCGGCTTCTGGATCATGGA
>JANPEL010000412.1:0-2139 GCA_031431925.1 Gemmatimonadota bacterium
GATAATCGTCGGACGCTCCGGTGCCGCCGTCCGCTCGAGACGGTAGTGCTCGAGGCTGCGCTCCGCGCAATCGCAGGAAAGATAGCTGTCGGTCTGGAATACCCGGATCTTCCGCGTGCGGGCGGCGCTGATCGGATTCAAGCCAGTGGTGCTCGACTCCATCAAGGTCACGGCCGGCCAAACCACGACCATCTCGATTGCGCTCGAAGTTGCCCCGGTGCAACTCGAAGAGTTGACGGTGGCGAGTGACGCACCGAAGCGAATCTCCTCCTCGGCCGGCCTGTTGGCGGCCCAGCAAAACGCCATGGCGGTGGTGGACGGGATCAGCGCCGAAACGATCAGCCGGACCGCCGACTCCGACGCCGGCCAAGCGGTGCTCCGGGTGACCGGCCTCTCAGTGGTCGAGGACAAGGTCGTCGTGCGCGGACTCTCGGAGCGGTATTCCAACAGCCAACTCAACGGGGTCGAGATCGCGAGCCCCGAACCCGACAAGAAGTTCGTCTCGCTCGACGTGTTTGCGGCGAGTCTGATCGAGTCGATTGTCGCGGCCAAGACGGCCACCCCCGACCGCCCTGGCGACTTTGCCGGCGGAACGGTTGATATCCAGACCAAAGAGTTCCCTGACAACTTCATCTTCTCGGTCGGATTCTCCCAGGGATACAACAGCCGGGCCACCTTCAAACGGTTTGCCCGCACCCCGCGGAGCGGCTCGGACTTCCTCGGTTTCAATGGCAGCAGCCGAGGGTTTCCCCTCTCCACTTCGACCGTGACCGAGCGCTTTGCCGAGTCGCTTTCCAACGTGTGGACCCCGGCGGCAACGAAGGCCCGTCCGGATCTTGGGGTCGACCTCGCCATCGGCGGCCGCCAAGACTTCGGTGCTGATGCGCTCGGCTACATCCTGTCCCTCAACTATGGCTCGGGCCGGGAATACAATCCGGATCGGTACGACGCTGAGGGGGAAGCCCCGTTTCGGTTCGAGGAGTCGGCCGAGCGGGTCGAGTTGGCCGGGATCGGCAACCTGACCTACCGGCGCGGCACCAATCACAAGTTCGGCTTCAAGAACTTCTACTCTCGCTCGAGCGAGGAAACCGTTCGCCAGGGTGTCGGCGGGGACAGCGGCGACGGGCCCAGTCTCAACTATCAGGTCAGCTATATCGAGCAATACGTGACCCAGTCGCAATTGACCGGCGACCATTTCCTCCCCGGACTCGGCAACTCGCGCCTGGAGTGGAAGGCGAGTTTCGGGAAGGCCAATCGGGGCGACCTCGACAACCGTCAGCTCCGGTATATCGACAACGGCTCGGGCTTTCAACTCACCAACCGGCGGCCTCAGTTTCGCGGCACCAACGAGCTTTTCGATCGGTCGTACTCCGGTCAAGTCGATTGGTCCCTCCCCTTCGGCCTTCGGGCGGCCGGCGACGCACTCATCAAGTTCGGGGGACTCTACCGGCGGAAGAATCGGCAGTTCGACGCGATCTCGCTGGAGCTCCGCGCCGGTCCGGATCTTCCCGGGTCGTATCTCTCGCTGCCTCCGGAGGAACTCCTGGCGCCGGAGAACCTCGGCCCCGGCCGGTTGTCGTATACGCCGCTCCCGATTCTCCTGCCGTACACCGGCACCGACCGGGTGACCGCGGGATACGCCCTGGCGGACTTCGAGTTGCTCCCCGCGGTGCGGATCGTTGGCGGGGCCCGGATCGAAAAATGGTACGCCGAGCTGAACGAGGGCGAGCCGCCGTTGGCCAATGTTCGGCGGAAGTCGGACATCCTGTGGTCGACCAACCTGACCTACTCGCTGTCGCCTACGACCAACCTCCGGGTCGCGGCCTATCGGACCGTGGCCCGCCCCGACCTCCGGGAGTTGTCGACTGGCGGTTACCCCGCGGTCGTTGGGGGGCCGCCCACCATCGGGAACGACAGCCTCAAGCCGTCATCGATCCTTAACGGCGACATTCGATTCGAAGTGTATCCGGCGGCGGAAGAGTTGTTTGCCCTGAGTCTGTTCTACAAGCGATTCACCGATCCCATCGTCACCACCTACCGGGATGCGGCCGGGATCGTCATCCAACCTGACAACGGCACCAAAGCCACCAGCATCGGGGCCGAGTTCGAGTTTCGGAAACGCCTTGGCTTCATCGCCGG
>JANPEL010000413.1:0-5012 GCA_031431925.1 Gemmatimonadota bacterium
CCGACGAGCTGACGCTGTTCGCGGGGTTGACATTTGCACCAGATGGATCAGGGCAGAAACTCGCAGCGATCATCGCGTGCCACTGTGGCGCGCTCCCCGACGGCGAAGCTGCGGTCGCGCCAATCAAGGCGTTCGGGTCCCCCGTGGTGGACGGCATCGGTCCGGTCCCGTATTCCGCGCTGAATCAAATGCTCGACGCCGGGTTTCCGAGCGGCGCGCTCAATTACTGGAAGTCGAGCTTTTTGCCCTCGCTAAGCGACGCGGCAATCAACACGCTGGTCGATTCAGGGTTTCCACATCCCAACCGACGAGCCCTCCACCACAGCCGAGCGCCGAGTGCCGAGCGCCGAGTGCCGAGATCAATGCCCAGAGAAAGCCGTCGAACCAAAATCGTCGCCACGCTTGGACCCGCCTGGGAACAACCCGACCAGATGCGTGCCATGCTCGATACCGGGGTCGATGTGGTCCGGGTGAACTCATCGCACGGAACCCCGGAGATTCGGGGCCGCTGGATTACCGACCTCAAGGAAGTCCAGCGCCAACGGGACAAGGCATCGGCCATCTTGGTCGACCTCCAGGGTCCCCGAATTCGAATCGGCGATCTCGCGGAGCCGGTTCAACTCACCTTCGGGCAATCGGTGGTCTTTGCGCCCGAGGACATCGCGGCCCCGAACGAAATTCCGACGACCTACCGCGAGCTGGCCGCGGACGTCCGGTCGGGAACCCGGATTCTCCTCGATGACGGCCTCCTGGCCCTCGATGTCACCAGCGTCATCGGCGACAAGGTTCACGCCTCGGTTCGCTACGGCGGCATGCTCAAGTCGAACAAGGGCATGAATCTTCCCGGCGTCGAGGTCTCGGCGCCGGCGCTGACGGACAAAGACCGCGAGGATGCGATCCGGGCCACCGAGCTCGGCGCCGATTACCTCGGCATGAGTTTCGTCCGCCGCCCCCAGGATATCGAGGGGCTGCGCCGGCTGGTGCCCAAGCACGTCAAGCTCATCGCCAAGATCGAGAAGGACACCGCCATCCAGCACCTGACCGCCATTCTCGACGCCGCCGACGGGATCATGGTGGCCCGGGGCGATCTTGGCGTCGAGCTCCCGTTCGAACAGGTGCCGCTGGTCCAGAAGAAACTGATCCGGGAGGCCAACCGGCACGGCAAGCCGGTGATCACCGCCACCCAGATGCTCGAGTCGATGATCAAGGCCCCGCGGCCCACCCGGGCCGAAGTTTCCGACGTGGCCAACGCCATTCTCGACGGCACCGACGCGGTCATGCTCTCCGCCGAGACCGCGGTGGGCAGCTACCCGCTCGAAGCCGTCCTGGCCATGGACCAGATTGCCCGGGAGGTCGAGTCGCACCGGCGCGACGGCGACGACCATGCCTCCGTCTGGCAAGCGTCGGTCGCTCAGCTCAACCAGCCGCACGTGACCGCCCGGACCGAAGATGCCATCGCCGTCGCGGTCTGCGCCGCGGCCGAGTTGCTGAAGGTGCCCCTGATCGTCTGCCTCACGAGTAGCGGCTTCACCGCCCGGACCATCGCGTCGTACCGCCCGTTGACGCCGATCCTGGCCGTCACGCCCGAATCCGAGACCTACCGCCGGCTGGCCCTGATTTGGGGGGTGATCCCGGCCGTCGTTGAACGCCGCCCCGACTATGAAGCGATGCTGGCGGTGACCCGGGAGATCATCGTCAAGAAAGGCCTGGCCTGGCCCGGCGACCGGTTCGTCGTCACCGCCGGCGTACCGTTCGATCTCGCCGGCACGACCAACCTGCTTCGCATCGAGACGGTGTAACCGGGTCCCGATGCGGCTCACGCTCCTCGGCACCGGCACCTCGTTCGGAGTGCCGCAGGTCGGCTGCCGGTGCGCCGTCTGCCGCTCGACCGATCCGCGTGACCGCCGCCATCGGACCGCCGCCCTGATTGAGTCGGCCGGCGGCAACATCCTGATCGACACCCCCCCGGAAATTCGAGTCGAGTTGTTAGGCGCCGGCGTGGCCGATCTATCGGCCGTGCTCTTCACCCACGAACACGCCGACCACGTGGCGGGGATCGACGACCTCCGGATCTTTTCGCAGCAACACCGGAGCCCGTTGCCGGTCTACGCCAACCAAGCCACCGCGGCGTTTCTCCGGAGCTCGTACCACTACATCTTCGACGACGGCACGGTGCCGATCCCCGGGACGTCGAAGCCGCGGCTGGCGCTCGAAACGATTTCGCCGGGCCGGGCGTTCACGGTCGCCGGCGTCGAGGTCCTGCCCCTGTCGTTTGCCCACGGCCGGGTCGAAGTCCTTGGCTTCCGGGTGGGCCGCATGGCCTACATCACCGACGTCAAATCCGTGCCGGCGGCGGCCCGGGCGGCCCTGGCCGGCCTCGACGTGCTGGTGCTGAACGCGCTCTGGTGGCGAGACCACCCGACCCATCAAAGCATTCCCGAGGCCATCGCGGCCGCGCAGGCCATCGGTGCCCGGCGCACCTACCTGACCCACTTGACCCACGAAACCGGCCACGCCGAGCTGGCCGCTTCCCTGCCGGCGGGCATTGAACCAGGTTACGACGGGCTCACCTTGGAGATCGCCCCATGAAACTGCACTACGGCCGGATCTTGAGTGATAAGCTCGACGGGCAGCACGGGCTCGGTCGAAACCGGGTGGCCGAGTTGACGCAACGGTTCGGCGGGGTGCTCGCCGAGGTCGAGACTCGGCGAAGCCAAGGGGAATACGGCTTCTACGGACTGGGCCAGCAAGCCGAGGTCGTCGCCGGAATCCGGCGGTTTGCCGAGGGGGTCGGCCAGGCCTACGACCATATCCTCGTGCTCGGCATTGGGGGCTCGGCACTCGGCACTCGGGCGTTGGTCACGGCGCTTCGGGCGCCGGCCTGGAATGAGTTGGATGATGAGGCGCGGGAGTATTTTCCGCGGATTACGGTGCTCGAGAATGTCGATCCGACCTCGATGGCGGCGGCGCTCCGGCGGATCGATCCGCGGCGGGTGTTCGTCAACGTGATCAGCAAGTCCGGGGGAACGGCGGAGACCCTGGCGCAGTACCTCGTGGTGCGGGGCTGGCTCGATCAGGCGCTCGGACCCGATGCGGCGGTTCGGCACTTGGCGTTTACCACCGATCCGACCAAGGGGCCGCTCCGGGAGCTCGCCACCCGGGAGGGGATCGCCGCCCTCGAGGTGCCACCGGAGGTTGGGGGACGGTTCAGCGTGCTGACGGCGGTCGGCCTGTTGCCGGCCGCGTTGGTCGGGATCGACATCGAGGGGCTGATTCGAGGCGCCAACCGAGCGCTCGAAAAGGGCGCCGAGACCGACCTCCTCAAGAACCCGGCGGCTCTCTACGCCGGCCTGCTCTGGGCCGCCGACGCTTGGCTCGGCGCCAAGATTCACGTGCTGATGCCCTACAGCGACCGGCTTCGCGACTTTGGCGCTTGGTTCGTGCAACTCTGGGCTGAGAGCCTCGGCAAGCGGGTCGACCGGCGGGGACAGCCGATCTTCGCCGGACCGACTCCGTTAGGCGCGGTCGGCGCCTCCGACCAGCACAGCCAGGTCCAGCTCTTCATGGAGGGCCCGTTCGACAAAGTCGTCACCTTCGTCCGGGTCGAGGCCCCCGGCGAGGACATCCGAATTCCCCACCGCCCGGACTTGCCCGAAGAAATGGCGTATTTGCAGGGTCATTCCCTCGGCGAGCTGCTCCACGCCGAACAGGAGGCCACCTCGGCGGCCCTGGCCCGCATGGGCCGGATGAATGCGACCATCGAGGTGCCCCGGCTCGACGCCGAAGTCCTCGGCGAGCTGATCATGTTCATGCAGCTGGCCACCGGATTTGCCGGTGCCTGGTACGGGGTCAACCCGTTCGACCAGCCCGGTGTCGAACTCGGCAAACGCCTGACCTTCGCCGCGATGGGGCGGCCCGGCTTTGCCAAGGAAGGGTCGATGGCAGCCGGGGCCGGCCTGCCGCCCGACCTCGCCTAGAACTTGACCAGATTGGTCAACAGCAATAGATTTCCTTCCATGAAGAAGGATCCGCTGGAAACCAAGGTTTGGTACGTCCGCGAACCGATGAGCCTCTACGAGGCCAAGACCCACCTGTCCGAGTTGGTGGAGTTGGCCTCGGCCGGCGAGGAGATCGTGATCATGAAATCGGGTAAGCCGATGGCCCGCCTGGTTGGCATGCCGGCCCGCCCGGTCCGGAAGCCGGGCCGCGGCCGCGGTTCCTGGGTCGTCGGGGACGATTTCGACGACCCCCTGCCGCCCGAAATCCAGGCCGGCTTCGAACCCCAGTGAGGCTCCTCCTCGATACCCACGTCCTGATCTGGTGGGACGAGGGGGCCCGCCTCAAAGCCGAGGCATCCCGGGCCATCCGGGACGCGGATCAAGTCTTCGTCAGCTCAGCCAGCGGCTGGGAAATCGCCATCAAGACCTCGCTCGGCCGACTGGTCACCAAACGCACGGTGGCCGAGGCGCTCCTCGAAAACCACTTCGACGAGATCCCGATCCACCTCCGGCACGCCGCCGAAGTAGCCCACCTGCCCTGGCACCACCGAGACCCGTTCGATCGCCTCCTGATTGCCCAGGCCCGGACCGACCACCTCACCATTGTCACTCGAGACCCGGCCTTCCAACCCTATTCCGGCATCAAGCTCCTCAGAGCATAGCATGCGCCCCTCATGGTTCGTCAACCCGCTGATCGCCGGGTACCTCGGCATTCAGGCGCTTTATCCCATTCGCGGCTTCATCGCGGACCGGTTCGATACCTGGGGCCGATTTACCTGGAACATGTATGCCTCGACTTACAAATGCCGGGCCCGGTATCAAGTCGTCGACGACGCGGGGACGATTCGGCCCGTCGACATCCGACCATACCTGACCCGCGGGACCAGCTTGGCCGCGAACACCTACCATCGGGATGCCCTGCCGGTGTTTCATAAGTTCCTCTGCGCCGAACTGGCGCTCGCCAACACCGGCGGCCGACTCACCGCCCGCTGCGCATGCTCGGTCAACGACGGG